>JAAKFL010000048.1 GCA_011065065.1 Chlamydiota bacterium
AAGATCACTGTTTTGCCGCTTTGCGCAAACTCTTTTAATAACTTTAAAATGCTCTGCTGATGACAAATGTCCAGATTGGCTATGGGTTCGTCCAACATCATCACGGGAGCTTCCGTAATCAGAGAACGGGCAATATAGGCTCGCTGTCTTTCACCTCCAGATAGCTCAGTAATTGGCCTATCTTCCAACATCTCGAGATCTAGCAGCGTTAAAGTCTGTTGATATAACTGGGGGTTCATAGAAACGGCAGGATAAGATCCCATCTCCAAAAACTCCCTCACCGTAAATCCAAAGGTGACTTGTGGATTCTGTGGCACAAGACTCATCACCTCGCTCATTTTTTCTCTCGACAATGCATGTAGGGATTCTCCATTCCATGTGACTTGGCCTGAAGTCGGAGTCCATATTTTTTTTAAAGTCTTCAGAAAAGTCGTTTTCCCGGAACCATTGGGACCTAGAATTCCTGTAATGGTGCCGGGAGTAAACATTAAACAAATGTTCTGAATCATCTCGTTGAATGAAAGATTCTCCACCTTAAGCATAACATCTCCTTAAGTTCCGTGATTGATAAAGGAGAGCAAAGAAAAACATGCCTCCCAAAATACCAGAGATGTTTCCAATGGTGAGGTAATGGAGATTGAGCAGACGCATGGTTAAATCCAAGCAGGGAAGCATAGTAGCGCCAGCCAACATACACAGGGGAATTAAGGTGCGATGATTGGGGCCATGTAAGGTTCTGACTAAATGAGGAAGCACCAGTCCAAAAAAAGCAATGGTTCCCGTCGCCGCTAAGGCGCCTCCTGACAACAGTGCCACACACAAAAACAGCCGCCACCGCACTTGGGTCACTTCAACTCCCAAATTTTTTGCCTCTTCATCTCCCAATGACAAAATATTCATCTCGTGGCGATAACACCAAGCACCGAAAAGTCCGACGAGAGTGAGAGGGAGCTGCATATGAACATGCTGCCAATTGCGATTGAAGGTAGAACCCGCTTGCCATTCCGTAATGATCTGGATAAATGACCAGTTGTCCCGAAAGCAATAAATGACTGCTCCCTGAATGGCAATAAAAATGGTGGAGATAGCAATTCCGGTGAGAATCAGGTTGGAGATATGAGTGGGGTCTTGCGATTTTGAAAGGGCGATGACTAAGAGTAATGTGAGAAAACACCCGACAATCGCTGCCAAAGGAATGGCTAAGGGAAACATTATATAGATCCCTGAAAGAAACACCAACAACACCGATAAGCTTCCTCCAGTCGTAATCCCAAGGACTCCGGGCGAAGCCAACGGATTGTGAAACAAAGACTGCATGATGGCACCAGCAACCGCTAACGAAGCCCCTGAACAGATCAAAACCAAAAGGCGAGGAAGCCGTTCGTCTAACAGAGGATTCCAGTCAGATCCTCCTTGAAAACGCAACAAAATGCCTTCCCAAACTTCAGGCCAGGCCATCTGGCCATGCCATAATATCCCAAGGGAAACCAAACAGAGAAGAGCCGTCAATGCGACAACTAATTTGCGACTCATTAGGGAAGCCTCATCAGGATATCATAAAGATCGTAATACCCCAGCAGACAATGCTGTGATTGTGTCTCTTGGGTAGCTTGGTCCACAAAATAGACTTGACCGTTTTTGGCAGCTTGCAGCTCTGATAAAGAATTAAGCGGCTGCAGGGAGTTGCTGTCGCCTGAAAAAATAATGCAGTCTGGATCCAAAGCCACAATATCCTCGATTTCCAACGGGATCCCCCAATCATCATTCTGCTTTTCAAAAAGGGTCTCGTTGATCTTGAGCCTTTTCAAAAAATTTCCCGTTAGTGTTTTTTGGTTGGGTGCTGAAAAAGTTGTGTGGTGATTGACATAGAGAATTTCTGAGTCTCTGTTTTTTCGGGTCGCTAAATGATTGTCTAGGGCAAAAAGCGTCGCATCAATAAAGCTGCTTAAAATAAAAGCTTTTGATTCCGTATGAACATTCTGTCCCACAGTCACAATCGCTTGTTTGAGGTCAGCTTCTGTTGTGACCGAACCTAAGTCAACCATGGGGATTCCCCGCTGCTCCATCACTTGGATGGTACAGGGTTGTGAATAGGGTGAAATGAAAGCGAGTGTGTGATCTCCATTTCCAATCGTTTCGAGAGATCGTGGGTCGGCATTGTAGGTGATGTTTTGGAGCTTTTGCGAGGCATAAATATGGTTCTGGTTGCGGATTCCACGGGGTAATGATGTGATCTTGGTTTCGTCAATAAGTGCTAGAAGAATTCCTGCAGAGAGGTAAGTCTGAGGAAAAAAAGATTCACTAGTTCCCTTTTCATTACGACTGTCATCTCTGAGAAGAGCGAGAATTTTTTCCCTTTCCAAACGGCGAATTCCCGGATATCCCTTCTCTTCCAAAATCTGAGCTTCAAGATCCCACTCCACAATCAGCCGCGTCATCAAATCAAAATCTCCATTGAGTGCGCGAAAAAGCTTGTCGCGATCAATGGGTGTCACTTCAGAATGAAAAGGAGCTTTTTGTGTGACGGGGAGAACTTGGCGAGAAGCCGTATCGGAATACTCTGTAAAGGCACAGATCCACCAAGCGAAGATGAATAAAAGGGGAGTGAAGTAGATCAGAAAGTTTTTCACAAATCTTCACTCCCCAAGTTAATTCTTAATCTTCATCTTCTGCGTCAATCACCAAGGCTTCGGAAATTAAGGTAATTCCCGCAGCTGAAGCAGCGTGAATCAATTCGGACTTCACAACTTTTGCAGGATCAATGATTCCAGCTTTCATCAAGTCCTCCTTTTTCCCCGTGTTGGCATTGTAGCCAATGTTAAATTCAGACTCCAACACCTCAGCCAAAATGACTGAACCATCTTCACCAGAGTTGTGGGCAATTTGTCTCAACGGAGCACGACACGCTTTGATGACAATGTGAGCTCCCAGCTCCTCATCTCCCTCCAACTTCAACTTCTCAAGCTCCTGACTCGCTCTCAATAAAGCCACTCCACCTCCAGGAACAATCCCTTCCTGAACAGCAGCGCGAGTAGAGTTTAAACTATCTTCAGCATCTTGCTTCTTCTGTTTCATCTCCGGTTCAGTAGCAGCCCCAATCCGAACAATCGCAACACCACCACTCAACTTCGCCTTGCGTTCTTCAAGTTTCTCTTTGTCATATTTGCTAGTCGCTTCTTGAATCTCATTTTCGATCTGCTTCACACGGGCTTTCACAGCAGTTTCTTGACCTTGACTGATAATCGTTGTGGAGTTATTAGTAATGATCACCCTCTCTGCATGACCCAAAATTTCAGTAGTGGCCTCTTTCAACGAAATGCCCGTCTCTTCAGAAACCACCGTCGCTCCTGTCAAAGTGGCAATATCCTGCAACATAGCCTTCCGTTTATCACCGAAGCCCGGAGCCTTCACAGCAGCTGCTTTTAAAGTTCCCCGAAGACGATTCACCACCAGCGTTGACAACACATCCCCTTCAATATCTTCCGCAATGATCAACAGCTCTCTTCCTGTTGAGGCACTTGCTTGCAATATGGGTAATAATTCGTGAACATTGGAAATTTTGCGGTCCACCAACAGAAGCTGGGCATTCTGCATATCGGCAATCATTTTTTCCACATTTGTGCAAAAGTAAGGACTGCAATACCCACGATCAAATTGCATCCCTTCCACAACCTCAATCGTCGTGTCAATCCCTTTTGCCTCTTCAATCGTGATCACACCCTCTTTTCCAACTTTCTCCATCGCATCAGAAATCAGCTGACCGATCTCCGTATTCCCCGATGCCGAAACCGTCGCAATGTTACGGATTTCATCCTGCGTCTTTACATGTTTGGCCATCTTGTCAATGGAAGCGATCACCGCTTCCACAGCTTTGTCCATTCCACGCTTCACAAGAATCGGACTCGCACCTGAAGCAATGTTCTTGATTCCCGCTTCTACTAATGCACGGAGCAATAAAATTCCCGAAGTGGTTCCGTCGCCAGCCTTCTCTTTAATCTTCTGAGCCATCTCTTTGGCAATGGAGACACCTAAATTTTCAAAACCATCCAATTCAATCTCGTTGACAATACTGTTCCCGTCATTTGTGATGGTGGGAGGTCCCCAACTCTTTTCAAATCCTACATTGCGCCCCTTTGGCCCTAATGTAAAGGACACAACATCGTCAAGTTGTGCAATTCCTGATAACAATTTTTCCCGTGCTTCTTCTTCAAATATAATCTCTTTTGGTGTGGACATAGAATGTTCTCCTTCTTAAATCATTAATCTTAATCGGATATCAGTGGGTGATGAAAAATACGATGCGCTCGTCGCAATGCCGTCAACACCCGTTTCTGCAAAACGGCGAACCGTTTCCAAAGTCATGGTCTTGGATTCCAGATAGACTTTCTTCTCAGTTTTACGACACATCTTTAAGCCTTTGACCGCTTCGTCCGGAGACATGTTATCGAGCATGATGGAATCACATTCGGTCTGGAGCGCTTGTGCCAGCTCTTTAAAATCACAGACTTCTACTTCCACCGGAACATCCGGCAAATAAGTCCGCACGGCCTTCACCGCATCGAGAATCGGTTGATTGCTATCAAAGGCAAAAAAAGCTAAATGATTTCGTTTGATAATAAACCGGTGATTCAACCCATGACGGTGATTCACACCTCCACCAACACGAACCCCATACTGCTCCAATGCGCGCAACCCTGGAAGAGTCTTCCGCGTATCCAGAATCTCGCAATTCAATCCACGTACCTTGTACACATAAGCAGCAATCGCCGTGGCAACCCCAGATACATGTTGGATGAAGTTCAAAACCGTTCGTTCAGCCGATAACAGCCCCCTCACCGGCCCCGAGATCTTCGCAACCACCGTCCCAGCCTTGACATAATCCCCCTCCTCAACGCGAAGTTCCAATTCAATCTTAGGATCAACTTTTTGGAAAATCATACTTAAGTAGGGAAGGCCAGCCACAACTGCTTTCTCTTTCAATACAAGCTTGCCCGAAGAAAATGTACTCTCCGGAATCAATGCCATCGTCGTAATGTCGCCCGAGCCACTTAAATCCTCCGCCAACGCGGTATCAATAAGACGCTCGATTTCCTGATCAAATTCCATGAAAACCTCTGCGCGGTTTGAGGGGTCTAGGTGTAAAAAATTATAGTTTTTTGTGTATATAATGAAAAGGTTATTTTGAGCGCCTTTTTCTTCGCCTTGAAAATGAACCATGTATAAACTCGGGCCTACCAAGCAACAGTCTTAAAGAATAATCTAAAAAATTGTTTTTAATCGCTTTACCTTCCTGAAGAACGAAGGTATAAGGGCGTATCAATGTATTCAAATCTTGGTTTTTCTTACCTTTCATAATCTTGGCCCTGCTTGTATTTTTGTTCCTGAGAGGTATTGATCTTATCGTATTTTAAGATTCGAGAAAAGCGTTTTTTTTAAAATAAAGATTTGGTTTTTACAGGATAAAAGGATGATCAGGATAAACAGGATAGCTTATATCCTGATCATCCTTTTATCCTGTTTTTAGCTGGCTCTTAGTAGTACAGTCCGAAAGAAAACCCGAAGGCATCTTTAGATTGTCCGTATTTGACGCGAGCTCCTGGCAGAAAATTCGGCGGATTTAACCCAAGTGGGATTCTATTTTCAACATTATGGTGAAATCCATGGGCATAATAGAACGAAAATTCCTTCTTGCAATCAATTCTATAAGTAAACCCTGTGGTGATGAAGTCTTGAGTTGTCTCCATGGTCAAGAGGTTCGCAGCTCCGGCCTCAAGCTCTCTTGGCATCGGAGCCCGTGCATGTCGATATCCAATGCGGACATTGATGTTGTCATTGACCTGATAGTCAAACCCTGTTCGGAAAAAGATCCGGTCTCTCCAGCCAAATGCCGCTCCGTTGGCGGCTCCCAAATTACCCGGAATTGCTAACGGGTTGTGTAAAGCAGGGATTTGATTGTATGCGACATGGACAATGTCAAATGCCCAATTTAAACAGGGGAGAACCTTTAATGAGATCCCTCCTGCTATTCTTTGGGGACTGTTCAGTCTTCCCTTATCTGCAATGAAGCCCTTGTATCGATTAAATCGAGAGATTTCAGCTTCAGGTGTATATGAGAGCCCAATTCTGAAACAACCGCCAAATTCTCCTAAGTAACCCACAGTGAGTCCGACACCTTCACCAGTCGAAGCTCCATTTCCTGTTACAAATCCAGGGGCCGTTGTGTCTGCCTCAAAGTTTTCAAGACCGTTAATCTTAAGTCTTTGGAAGAGAAGGTCCAGAGAAAGTCCTATCGAATGGCCTGGGCAGATCTCAAAGGCCACTTGAGTAGCCACAATTTCTTGAATATAAGTTAATCGCAAATGGCTGGTCCCTAGATTTGGAAACGGTTGTCCATATTTTGAGAACGCTTCAGCACGGTTGTAGACCACTAACCCTATGGCTAAATGCTTGTCGCAGTGATAGATCTGTTTGACAACTCCAAAGTGCGGGTTATAGACGTAATGCTTGACATAAGGATTAAAATTGCCGTTCTGTGCGGGATTTTGAAAGCCCGTGGCGATGGTCAGCCCGTCACTTCGGATAACGCTGATCCCGACGTCGGCGCGGCTTCCGACCCAAGTGATGCCGGCGGGGTTATACGCCCCAGCTTCTGCGTCTTGCGGGTAGGCCACCCCGGTGGCTCCAATTCCTAACCCCTTGATACTGGCAATAAAGGCTTCCGCGGGTGTCAAGGGAAGGCTTAACAACAGTGTCGTTCCAAGCAGAATCAAACCCTTTAAGAAGCGTCGTTTCATCCTTTCCTCCTCATAATCACAAGTCAATATAAATCATAAAAATGTGACTATCTGATAAAAAGTTTTTTAAGTCTATGAATATTTTTGATTTGACTTCATAAACTTGTTGTAGATTTCCTTTTTTGGAATAGGACGGATTTTTGCCAGAATTTTAATGGCTTCTTTTTGAGAGACTTGAAAAGTGTCCTGAAGCATCTTTAAATGCTGTTCAAGGGATAGGGATTCCCACATGTCGTGGCGACACTGATCAATCAGTAAAACGATTTCCCCTTTGAAATTAGATTGCTCTACGATATCTTGAGCAGGTCCTCGAATAAATTCTTCGAACTTCTTCGTCAGTTCCCGGGCAATCACCACTTCTCTTTCGGGATCGAGTTGAGCCATCAGTTCCAAAACTTTTTTGATTCGGTGTGGGGATTCGTAGCAAATGGTGGTTCCCTCATAAGTCAAAATGTCGAGCAGGGTTTCTTGGAGTTGTCCTCGTTTTTTGGGGAGAAATCCGACGAATTGGAAGGGGGTAGTGCGGAGTCCTGATCCCACAAGAGCGTGGATCAGAGCGCAGGGTCCTGGGATGGGGGTTACCGATATTCCTTCTTCAATGCATTTTTGAACCAGCCGTTCTCCGGGATCGCAGATGCACGGAGTTCCCGCGTCGGAGATCAAGGAAATCGTTTTCCCTTCTCTAAGCAAGGAAATCACCTCATTTTCTCGTTTGGATTCCGAGAATTTGTGGTAGCTTTTTAGTGGTTTTTGGATTCCATGATGTTTCAGAAGAATGGAGCTGTGTCGCGTGTCTTCGCAAAGAATCACATCAGAATCGCCAAGAACTTCCAACGCTCTTTGCGTTATATCTTTCAGGTTACCAATAGGAGTCGTAACTAAATAAAGCATAAGAATTCAAAAAAAAGGTGGCACCCAGATTCGAACTGGGGAATGGAAGCTTTGCAGGCTTCTGCCTTACCACTTGGCTATGCCACCATTGGGATTGATAAAAGTATCTTAGCTCATGGATGGTAAAGAATCAACCGTAAAATAACTTCTTGAAGTGCGAAGGCAAGCTCTTACAATTCTACACATCTTTTTCTTGATACAAAATAAAAAAAAATCACTGCAGAGGGCACCGAAACAAATTTAGGATTTTGGTGGCTTTAAAATTTAACCGCGAAGATCGCGAAGACCGCGAAGATGCGCGAAGAAACAGACCAATTTCAATTATTTTTTTTCAAAATCTACTGCGTAAAGAGGTTACATATAGTAAAACTAATCTTAAAAATATAAAATATTTATAAATGTAAAATCTGCTCCATTTTGAAACTTCAAATCGGACACATTCATCGGAAAATCACTATGATTGCTCCAGTCTTCGCGCATCTTCGCGGTCTTCGCGATCTTCGCGGTTAAATTTTTAAGATATATTTCAAAAAAGAATCTTTGAACTTAGGAGTTTCTGGTTTTAAACCCGTCAAATATGTCTCAAAATTTTATTTTTTTTGAGAGGAGGTCTGAAGTGATTTTTTGCGTCAAGAAAAAGATGTGTAGAAACTTAAGGGCAAGCCTTCGCACTCCAATAAGATGTCCAAGAAGTGTCTTTATTTTTAAATGTGCACACGTTACCCTATATTCATGCTGACAAATCCAAGTTACTTTTGCGTTGACTCCCGCCACCTCAAACCCGACGACATTTTCGTGGCACTTCCGGGTGATCGTGTGGATGGTCACGACTTTTTGCGCGAAGCTGCACAAAAAAATGCGGCGGCAGCGATTGTCAGTGAAAACTACAACGGCCCTAACTTCGGTCTCAATCTGATTCGTGTTCCCAACACACTTCTCGCCCTCCAAAACTTGGCTCAAGAAACTCTCAAAAAAAATCGCAAAATCGTAGTTGGTGTCACGGGAACCGTGGGTAAAACAACTTGCAAAGATTTTATCGCAACACTCCTTTCTGGAAGATTCCATGTGGCCTGTACCCTCAAAAGCCAAAACTCTAAAATTTCTCTGCCGTTGACGATTCTCAATCAGTCGGGGCGCGGAGAAGACATCCTCGTTCTCGAAATGGGAATGTCTTTCCCAGGTGAAATTCAAAGACTTACCGAAATCGCTCCTCCCGACATTGTTGTGATCACTGCCATCTCTCTTGTCCACGCCATGAACTTCGACTCGCTGGAAGAGATCGCGCGTGCTAAGGGAGAAGTCTTGAAACATCCGAAAACAGTGTTGGGGATCATCCCTGAAGATGAAAAAACTTTGTTAAAAATCGGCTCCTGTCGCAAACAAACGTTTTCTGCAGATGATTTAGACATTAATCATCTCCCAAAGCACCATCTGAACAATGCCGCAGCAGCCATCGCTGTGTGCCGTCATTTGGGGCTTAGTGAGGAAGAAATTCAACAGAGAATCCCGTTGCTCAAAATTCCCAAAGGAAGAGGTACCTCCGTCGAAAAAAAAGGCGTTCTCTTCATTAATGATGCCTATAATGCAAGTCCTAAATCAATGAAGGCGGCATTGGAATCTATGCCAGCTTCAAAAGGAAAACGGGTGGCAGTACTTGGTGAAATGTTAGAGTTGGGAAAATTTTCCGAAGAGGCCCACATGGAGGTGGGAGCCTTCGCATTGGATCATTTAGATCACTTATTCTGTTATGGAATCCATAGCGATGCCATGGTAAAGGTTTGGAAAGAAAAAGGGCGATCTGTTCAATTTTTGATGAAAAAAAATGAGCTCTTAAGTGCCTTAAGAAAGGCTATAGAGCCGGGTGATGTTGTCTTGTTAAAGGGGTCAAATTCTTGTCGTTTGTGGGAAATATTGGAGGAATTTTAATTACATGATATATCAGCTCATACACTATTTACACGGAACTTTGGGGCTGAAAGTGCCTGCTGTTTTGACCTACACATCAACACGGATGATGCTGGCAGCATTGACTTCTTGGTTAATCTGCATTCTGATGGGGCCTCGTTTAATTAAGAAGCTCTATGAATTGAAAATCGGTCAGTCCATTCGAACGGATGAATGTCCACTCCTTGGGGAACTCCATGCCAAAAAACAGAACACACCGACGATGGGCGGAGTCCTCATTCTCTTTTCCATGATGGTGTCAATGGTGCTCTGGATGGATCTGTCCAGTTCATTTTCTCTGATTTTGCTGTTCACCTCTTTTGGTTTGGGAGGACTAGGAGCGATTGATGATTACCTCAAAATCAAGCGGAAAAATGCCAAGGGGCTTTCGGCGAAAAAAAAGCTGGTGGCTCAGTTGCTCATTTCTGGGTTGATCGCAACTTATCTGTTTTATCCTCCTTTCACAGAATTCATCCATACTGGCCACTGGTTTGCTCCTCCTGTCGCCAAGGATCTCGCCAGCGGGGGAACAGTACTATCGCTTCAGGAATATTCATCCAGAATCTACTTGCCTTTTTTTAAAGAACCCGTGTTGTCGTTGCACGGAGCTTTCATCGTTCTGGCGATACTGTTAGCAATTCTTGTGGTGACCGGGTCGTCTAACGCAGTGAATCTGACCGATGGGCTCGACGGTTTGGCTTCAGGTTGCTTGATTATGGTGGCGATCTGCTTGGGGCTCATTGCTTTCGTTTCGAATAATGTGGATCTCGCTCGCTACCTCAACATTTTGTATATCGAGGGGAGTGGTGAGATCGCTATTTACTTGTCGGCTTTTGCCGGCGCCTGCTTAGGGTTTTTATGGTACAACACCCATCCAGCTCAGATTTTTATGGGCGATACAGGGTCGTTGGCTTTGGGTGGGGTGATCGGAGTCTGTGCGGTGCTTTTGAAAAGGGAGTTCCTTCTTGCGATTGTGGGGGGAATTTTTGTGGTGGAGGCTCTTTCTGTGATCCTCCAGGTGGGAAGCTACCGGTTGCGGAATAAAAAGCGGATCTTTCTGTGCGCTCCGCTCCATCATCACTTTGAGTATAAGGGATGGCATGAGACCAAAGTGGTGGTCAGATTTTGGATTGTGGGGCTGATACTGACGATTATTGGAATTGC
>JAAKFL010000049.1 GCA_011065065.1 Chlamydiota bacterium
CGCGATCTTCGCGGTTAATTTTTAAAGCCACCATAATCCAAAAAAATGATATCATTAAACAACTGATGGAAAGTTATTTAGCTAAAGAAATGCTAAAGTCGAGTCTGTGCCTCTGTGGTGAAATTTTTCAAAGAAGTTATGGAATCTTAAGAATTTTTCCGGGGCAAATCCGATCGGATTCGAGCTGGTTACAACTCTTCAGCTCATCCACCTGGATACCATGCAGACGGGCAATCTTCCACAAGGAATCTCCCTCCTGCACCACGTAAAGCATCTCCCGCTTTTCCCTCGCCGGCTCCGCCACCTGCATTCTCGCTAACTGCCACACGGCATCCCCACGGGGCGTCTCCAAAATGTGCTTGGCATACTTTTGTGCCAAGGGATGTGTCTCCCCCAATAACTCAAAGATGCGAAGGGTCACTCCGTCATCTAACTTCCTCACTGCATAAAGAAAATCAGACTCCAAAAAAATCTGAGCGGAAGTTGAAGATCCCGCATGCAAGAATTCCAGTAGGGTTTGTTCCGGCGAACTCTGATCCAGCGTCGCCAAACAGGTTTTCCAGCTCACATCCAACATCAGTCGAACAATTTCGAGCGGATTACGGTCAGGAAACCGTTTGTGCAGTGTCTTGAACTCTTCTGTCATCATAAAAGCACTGGCCAATGACCTGGGGATCTGTGCTTGATGCTGTTGCATCCGAAAAAAGAGTCCCTCTGATGTGAATGGCCACTTTTCTGTTTTAGCAAAGGCAATAATGGATTCATAATGTTGATGATTCAGGCCGGGATAAAGTGGAAACGTACCCAAATGCTCCTGGCCATGAAACGTTATGAGCCGCTCTTGTAATTCGGTTCCATGTAGCGCCCGAGGAACATCAAAATAATACTTCGCCACCAAACAGGCTAAGGCAAAATCCCTTTGTGAATACCCACATTCCACTGCTTCTCGATCTTCGAGTCGGGTGACCAGCTGCTGAAAAGGCATTTGATAACATTCAAGCATCAACTGCCCACTCGATGTGTGATTGGTCAAAGCAGGTTCAAATGGACGAGCATTGGGAATATCAAAGGTTTTGGGAGAAAACCAGGTATAAAAAATGAAGGTAAAAAGGAGTATGTTCAGAACTCCACTGACAATGAGCGTCTGACGTAACCGCCTGATCAGCTTTTCAATTTCTCTTCTTCCCTTCATCCCTTCAATCTGGATTCAAGACTGTCTAGTTCCTTGCGGATCCCCTGGGAAAGTTTGTCACCGAAGATCTGAAAATAATTGCGAAGTTCCTCGACCTCATGGCCCCAGGCCTCTCTATCCACCTCAAATAACTGAGAGAGTGTCCTTTCGTCAAGGTCTAATCCTGTCATGTCAAACGCCCCTTCAGCTGGAACATTGCCGATGGGAGTCTCCTTCACGTGATCGACTCCATTAGCTCTTTCAAAAATCCATTTCAGAACGCGTGAGTTTTCTCCGAATCCAGGCCAGATAAAGTTCCCGTTTTCATTTTTGCGAAACCAGTTAACGTAATAAACCTTAGGAAGTTGCCGTCCAGCGACTTCTCCAACTGTCAGCCAATGATTGAAGTAATCCCCCATATGATACCCGCAAAATGGAAGCATCGCAAAAGGGTCGTGACGTAATTTTCCGACAGCTCCTGCAGCTGCCGCTGTCGTTTCCGAAGAGACACTGGCACCTAAAAACGTCCCGTGCTGCCAATTAAAGGCTTCATAAATGAGAGGCACGACACTCGACCTCCTTCCTCCGAAAATAATCGCCGAAATAGGAACTCCGTTAGGGTTATCCCAATCCTTATCAATCACAGGACATTGGGAAGCCGGTGCTGTAAACCGCGCATTTGGGTGAGCCGCTTTCTCTTCGGAACCGGGAGTCCAATCGTGACCCAACCAATTTCTCAGATGGCTGGGGATCTCGTCCGTCATCCCTTCCCACCAGATATCTCCATCATCCGTAAGCCCCACGTTTGTGAAAATAGAATTACACTCCATCGACTTCATCGCATTGAAATTGGATTTAAGAGAAGTCCCTGGGGCCACTCCAAAGAAACCCGCTTCGGGATTGATCGCATAGAGCCGACCGTCATCTCCAAATTTCATCCAGGCAATGTCATCTCCGACCGTCTCCACTTTCCAACCGGGAAGAGTCGGCATCAACATCGCCAAATTTGTTTTTCCACAAGCACTGGGGAACGCAGCAGCAAAGTACTTCTTTTCTCCTTCAGGATTCGTAATCCCCATAATCAGCATATGCTCGGCCAACCATCCCTCATCACGAGCAATCGTCGAGGCAATACGTAGCGCAAAACATTTCTTACCTAAAAGAGCGTTTCCTCCGTACCCACTGCCATAGGACCAAATGGTCCGATCTTCAGGAAAGTGACAGATATACCGGTTTTTCGTATCGCATGGCCATGGCACATCTTCTTCATCCTCTTCAAGAGGACGTCCCACTGAATGTAAGCATTTCACAAAATCATTGTTTCCAAGAACTTTCAAAACAGGAGTCCCTATACGGGTCATGATCCTCATGTTGCAGACAACATACGGGGAGTCGGTGATTTGGACTCCGATCCGCGCAATATGTGATCCCACTGGCCCCATACTGTAGGGAATGACATACATGGTCCGACCCCACATACACCCTCGGTAAAACTTCTTGAGGGTTTTATACATTTCTTGGGGATCTTTCCAATTGTTGGTCGGCCCAGCATCATTTTCTTTCTGGCTACAGATAAAAGTACTCTCTTCCACACGAGCCACATCTTCGGGAGTCGAACAAGCGAGAAAACTATTGGGTCGCTTCGTCTCATCGAGCTTTGTAAACGTTCCACACTTGACCAATTCTTGAGCCAGTCTTTGATATTCTTCTTCCGACCCATCGCAAATGTAAACATTTTCCGGTTGACAAAGTTGCTGTATATCTTGAATCCACTGATTCAACTTCGTATTTTCGGTCCGTGTTTTGGTCATCTGTATTCCCATATCAAATCATCATTTTTCTTTGTTTTAACCGGTCAAAATATTCGAGCGCCTTTCCTGTTCCCAAACAAACAGCCAACATCGGGTTTTGCGCTAAAATAACAGGAAGCCCTGTCTCTTTAATCAACGCCTTATCCAACCCCTTCAAAAGAGCTCCGCCCCCAGCCACAACCATTCCCCTTTCGACAAGGTCGGCAGCAAGTTCGGGAGGACACTTTTCTAAAGTCAGCTTCACACTCTCCACAATCTGCTGAATAGGCTCGACAAAAGCTTCTCTGATCTCCACAGAGTTAATTCGTTTTGTGACAGGAAGTCCCGCCACTTGGTCACGACCCCGCACCTCCATCTCCAGCTCGTTATCCCCTAAGGAATAAACCGACCCGATGGTCATCTTGATCTCTTCTGCAGTCCGAGGACCAATCATCAAGTTGTAAGTGCGGCGCATGTAATTGATGATGCATTCATCAAACTCATCTCCCGCAATCCGCAGTGAACGCGACTCCACGATATCTCCCAACGAAATAATCGCAATCTCAGTCGTTCCTCCACCGATATCGATAATCATGTTAGCAAAAGGTTCATGAACAGGAAGTTCCACACCAATCGCCGCTGCAATCGGCTCTTCAATCAGAATCACCTCTTGCGCTCCAGCATGCAGCGCCGAATCCTCCACTGCCCGCTTTTCCACTCCGGTAATCCCCGAAGGAACCGCGATTAAGATCTTCGGACGAAACAAGCTTCGTGCAGGTGTCACACGCCGAATCAATGCTTTCAACATTTCCTCAGCCACTTCGAAATCAGCGATTACTCCGTCCTTCATCGGGCGAACAGCATGAATTTTGCGCGGAGTCTTCCCCAACATTGCCTTCGCTTTGTGACCGACGGCAAGCACTTCACCCGTGTGGGAATCCACCGCCACGACCGAAGGTTCCGCAAGGACAATCCCCTTTCCCCGAACGAAGACAAGAGTATTTGCGGTCCCCAAATCAATCCCAATGTCATTTGAAAAAACGCCTCTGAACTTGTTAAACTTTCCTACTGTCCCTAAAGACAAATCCTTCATCACAGTCGTTAAATTTTTCAGCCCTTTTTTATTTGTAGTCATAAGCCCTCACTTTATGTTTTAAGCAGCTCTAGAACCTCTTCCCAAGTCAATTTTGACATCGCCTCTTCATCACTGCTAATCACCTTTGTCACCAAACCACGTTTGCGATTCTGCATCTCAAGTATTTTTTCTTCAATCGTTCCCAATGTCACCAACTTATAAGAGGAAACATTAGCGGTCTGACCAATTCGATGCACACGGTCTGTCGCCTGATCCTCTGTAGCAGGATTCCACCAAGGATCGTAGTGGATGACCGTATCGGCACCCACCAAATTCAAACCGGTTCCTCCCGCTTTCAAAGAAACCAGGAAGACAAGTATGCATTTATCTTCATTAAATTCATTCACAATCGCCATGCGATCTTTTGTTGACCCATCCAGATAACAGAAACGGATCCCTTGTTGTTCAAGATCCTTCCGCATAATCTGCAACATCCGCGTATACTGACTGAAGATGACAGTCTTGTGTCCCCCTTCCATCAATGTCTGCAATAATTCCATCAACATATCGTATTTCGATGAATCACCCGCTTCGGGACTCTCTTTGGCAAAAATTGCCGGATGACAACAGATCTGCTTAAGCCTGGTCAATGTGGCCAAGATCTGAATTTGGACTTTGTTAAAGCCCTCTTTTTTGACAAGTTGAGACAATTCTCTATAGGCTGTGTCAGCGTAAGAACGGTAAAGCTCTTTTTGGACTTCAGAAAGATGACAATGATAAACAATATGGGAGACTGGAGGAAGTTCTGAAAGGACATCTTTCTTCATGCGTCTCAATATAAAAGGAGAGACCTTTCTTCTGAGAACATCCAAAACACTTCCGTTTGTATAAGCTGAGTTCCGAATATACTTTTCTGCAAACCGCTCGTAAGAACTCAATAACCCCGGCATGAGAAAATCGAACAAGCTCCACAACTCTTCCAAAGAATTCTCAATTGGCGTCCCTGTCAAAATGAGGCGGTGAGAGGCCTTAACCTTCTTCACAGACTTAGCATTTCGTGTACCGCGATTTTTAATATGCTGAGCCTCGTCCAGGATCGCATACCCAAACGTCTCATTGTTGTATAACTCAATGTCTTTCTGGAGAATGCTATACGAAGTGATCACAAGATCATATTTTTTGCTGGTGGCAATCAGCTTTTTACGTTGAGGCGGTGTCCCATCCACAACCAGCGCTTTTAATTTAGGATTGAATTTCTGTAATTCAGCCATCCAATTGTACACCAAGGAAGTCGGACAAACGATTAAGGAAAGAACATCAGGATTTTTTTTCTTGTATTGCGTCAGCGTGACAATGGCTTGAAGAGTTTTCCCCAATCCCATGTCATCCGCCAAAATCCCACAAAGGTGCATCAATTGCAACCGTTCCAACCACACCACACCCTCTCGCTGGTATTCACGTAAAACAGCCTTGATCTCTTTTGGAACCGGAGTCGGTTTAATCGGAATCTCGCCCAACATTTGAAGCTGAATCTGCTTCAGCCTTTTTGTCATCGAAAATTTGATCGGCAAGTCTTTAAACTGATCCTCGGAAATGCTGGCCAAACTCCATAAAGGACGCTCCTCAATATGATCGTCCAAAAGATTGAGCCCGAGCTCATCAAAAATCTGAACGATGGGTGCCATCTTATCGAGATCCAGCACAAGAATTTTCTGAAGCTGATTCGAGGACTCGGAAACCTTATCTTTCTTCCCTTTTTTCCGTCGCAATTCAATAAAAGACCGCTTCGAGGCTAAACAGTCCCAGAGCTGATCCACGGTAAAGCCTTTCAGTTCTCCGTTCACCTTCAGCTCAACCTCATAAAGATCCACTTTATCGGTTTCTTTCAGATTCAACTGGAAGGTCGTGTCATCATAAATGAATTTATCGAGAAGATTTTTCGGACAATTGAATTTTACCTTGGCTTGATTGCGAGGAACTACTTCTGTCATAAACTCGACAATCTTTTTATCATTCTTCGCCACATAACACCCGTGCTTGAGATCGTAGACGAAGTCTTGAAAGAGATCTTGAATGATGTTTTGTTCTTCGGTGAGATTTCGCGCTAAAATCCCCTCGTCCGTCACGAATGGAAGGATATTCGCAGCTTTCACATGTTGATGAAAGGCAGGAACGGAGTTCCCATCATAAATGAAACTCAATGCAGCCTCTAGCTCACCATCCAAAAACTGGATGTTGCACACTGCGGAAATGTTTCCAACATAAGGTAGTGTCACAAAACGTTCAATCAGATGCTGATTTGTCACTTGAGCAATCCGCAATAACTCTGGTAAAGAATTTTCCACAAATGTTCCAAACAACGGTTCCGGGATTGTAATGTCACGAATCAAGGGAAGATGGCGGAGATGTTTCCTTTTGATTTGAGGCTGGAATCGGAAATAGACATTTTCATGCAAAAGACCCGGTTTGGCACACTCAAATAATGTCGTCTGATCTAAAAGAACCGCCTCATCGTTTCCAATCATCACAGAAGGCTTTAAAAAGAGCTTCGGAGCGGGTGCTTCCAGATACTCCAATTCAAACTTCAATTCAGCAGGAAAATTGGAAATGCGCAAGGCTTCTTCAACCGTTCCACAACAAAAACAAGGCATTTCAATCTGATCACGATTGATGGTGACCCCTCCCAAACCACTCGAAGAGGTATTCATCACCAAATCAAAAGCGTGAGCCAAAATGGTTCCAAATGCTTCTGATTCCAAATAAACCACACTTAAGTTTCGCTCCTCATCCGCCTGATTGGGAAACTGGCCAAAGTCCATGATCATACGGAGAATCTGCGCACTTTCAGGAGCAAAGGAGCGAAATCCAAAAAAGAAACGCTTATTACCAATGTAAAGGGCCTCGTGATACCGAATGGCATCGAGGAACTCTTTCACATTCAATACATTCAACGGTTTTGAACGATAAGGAACACGCAACGCAAGCTTTAACTCGATGGGTTTCTGAGGATCGAAGATTTGTTGTGTGGGCGGAGTGAATATGACAACCAATTCCGCCTTGTCCTGCGACAATTTTTCTTCAGGAACAAAAAAAGGAGAAAGACCCAAGACCTCTGAAGCCGAAGTATATTCCTGTATCAATTCCTTCTCATACTTCTTCCCTTTTCGAACAACTTCCTTATGCTCAGCCTCTTTAAACGTCTCAAGTAGCTCCTCTTTTTCCTTGTCGTCAAGATCTTCGATAATCGTGGGGTCCGCCTCTTTTGAATAAGAAACCAGAATCTCATCAAAGTGATCTTCAAGATAATACAAAACCGCAGCAAGATGCTGACAATCATAGTTATAGGGACAATCACAGTCGGAATCCATCACACAAGAGTCACGACGATTGATCTCCACTTCAATCGTATAAGTATTGTCATAATTCCCTAAAACTGAGCAGTTCAGTTGAACGACATCAGCGGCAAGCGAAGTGATTCTGACAGAACGGACCATCTCTTTTTTATAAAGAGATTGCCCATCTTTTAAGATGTTTGGAGATAAATCTTTCTTTAGCTTACGATAATTGATCATCTCTTATAAGAGGTTAAGTTTAAGAAATAGCCTTTGAGGAAATATCCACACAGCAAACTCACTTAAGAGGCAATAACCTCTATAGTGCGTCAGTATAGCGGCAAAAATACAAGTTGTCACTAATTTTATCTTTTGTAACGTTGTTCATTATTCATGAATTTTGTATGTAGAGATTTATGAACGAGTTAGAATCAAAGTTTGCGAAACTGAACGCACTCAAATCTGGAATCGAATCCAATGAATTGAAATGCATTTGCAAATACTTCGAAAAAAATCGCAAGCAAATTGAAAAGACCACACAACCCTTTCTCCATCTTCCATCAAAAGAAATCGGAACTCGCCACCCCATCCGCTACAACAGCCAATCCAAAGAGATCGACATCTTTCTCGATATCGAAGAACCGTTCGCCAGAGGACGTTTACGCATCACCTTACGAAGTCTCCAATACCATCGGGAAGAGATTGTCGTAATTAAGGTGGTTGAGACAACCTTAGAAGAAACCAAAACCAAATTCATTCGAGATTATCACAACCTCCTCCAATTTCAAGATATCCCAGGTATCGTCCCCGTTTACGATTTCACAAAAACCGAAATCGATCAACATGATCACTTGGAAATGGTGCAAAAATATTACAACCAAGGAAACCTGATACAATACCTTGAAAAACAAACCCCAAAACCCAAACAGTGTGAATCCATCATCCTCCAACTCCTGACAACTGTTGCAGCCCTCCATGCAAAAAAAATACTAATTCAAGACTTGAGTCCCCTAAACATCCTCATCAACATCACAAGAAATTCAGTGATTGAAGTGGGACTCGGGGATTTGGAAACACTGACACGTTGGGAAGAGATAGACACCAAAACCTTTGACTATACCACAAATCTGAAATATGCCCCTCCCGAATTCTGGAAAATAGCCGTTGAACAAATGAGCATGGAAAACATTCCAAGAGAACACATCCATAAAATCGATATTTGGTGTTTGGGTGAGTGCCTCTGGATGTTACTTTCTGATACCCCCCTTCCTTGGGCGGAAAAAGCCGAAGAACCAAAAATTCCCAATCTTTTCTCAACTGCGGATCAGTTTGAGATGCTGGAGCTGACAACCATGCATATCCCTGAACCTAAGGATCTTATGTCCATCGAACACCTAACATGGGAAATGCTGCAAGAAGATCCAACCCAACGCATTGAGGCTCAAGAAGCATTAGAAAAATTTAAAAAAATAATAAAGTAAAAAATTGAATACAAGTAAGTAAGTCTAAATAAGTTAAAAAACATTCCCCTAGTGAAAAAAATATGGATTTAAATCAGCTCGTTTTATACAATCGGGACTAAGACAGGAAACTGTCTAACATTCCCCACCCGTCGGTTCTAGGTCAAAGTTTCCTCCATTCTTTGGTTTAGAACCGACTTTTTTTTACCATGACTTCAGAAATTTAACCGCGAAGATCGCGAAGATCGCGAAGATGCGCGAAGACTGGAGCAATCATAGTGATTTTCCGATGAACGTGTCCGATTTGAAGTTTCAAAATGGAGCAGATTTAACATTTATAAATATTTTATATTTTTTAGATTAGTTTTACTATATGTAACCACTTTACGCAGTAGATTTTGAAAAAAATAATTGAAGTTGATCTGTTTCTTCGCGCATCTTCGCGGTCTTCGCGACCTTCGCGGTTAAAAAGATTCCCTGCCTCCACAAACGATTTTGTTGCACCAAAAGAAAAATCCCCCTATAATTAGACGTCTAATTGCGGGTGTAGCTCAGTGGTAGAGTGTCACGTTGCCAACGTGAATGTCGTGAGTTCGAATCTCATCACCCGCTTAGCTTTATATTAATAAGGACTCCGTTGTGCCTAAAGAATACAATAACGATCATCTCCATGTAACCGTCGATCGCAAACCTGACTGCATCGTCGAATTGGCCATTGTTGCCAATTCAGAAATCGGTCAAAAAACTTATAAGAAGGCGTTGAAGAATGTGAGCAAAGAGGTCTCATTCCCTGGATTTCGTAAGGGAAAAGCTCCTGATACCATGGTGAAAAGTAAATACGGTCCGCAAATCGATCGTGAATTCAAAGAAATATTTTTAAATGATTCTGTGAAACAGGCTCTTGACTTATGCAAATTGTGCCCCTGGAACCAAAAAGAGCAAATCAAAGCAGAAATTAATGAAGCTTCCGTGGAAAAAGGGGGGAATTTCAAAGTCTCTTTCGAATGTTTCCCAGAAATTCCAGACATCAATCCTTCCGAAATTGAAGTTGAAAAAGTTGAGCCCAAAGAAATCAAAGAGGCAGACGTTGAAAAGCATATTCTCTCTCTTCGCTATCACCATGCTGAGTGGAATGAAGTTTCCGACCGTCCGATCCAAGAAAATGATAGGATAGAGGTCACTATCGAAATTGTTGATGATGAAAATTCACCGGAAAAAAGCCACAACCACTTCCACGTCGCCAAAGATTATCTGGAAGATTGGTTGCATGACTTTTTCATAGGCAAGAAATTAGGAGATTCCGAAGAGGCGACTCCTCCCACAAAAGAGGGAGTCACATCCAAAAATGTGCGCATTACGATCGACAAAATCTCTGCGACTGAACTGGAAGAGATGACGGATGAATTTGTGAAAAAGTTTGGGGCTGAGAGTGTTGTGGAATTTCAGACAAGGGTGACTGAACATTTGAAACGTCAAGAGGAGGACAATGCACGAAATCAACTCCACTCCATGATTCAACAAAAGCTGACTGACAAGTATCTTTTTGACGTGCCTTCTTCTCTCATTAATAATGAGCGACAAAACCTTCTGACTGAGATGATTGAGAGCTTCAAGCATTCCAACTATACAGATGAAGCGATTCAGAAGCAAAAAGACGGTTTGGAAGAGCTGGCGGTCAGAAACGCCATTAAAAACTTAAGAACCCACTATATTTTATTGAAAATCTCTGACGATCAGAAGTTTAACGTTTCTCGAGAAGAGATGATGAATGAGTTGATCAAGCATAGTATTAAAGCCGACGGAACGATTGATATGGATATGGTCCAAAATGCTGACCAGTATTCAGCCCCGATAATTAGAAGGTTACAGCTGGAGAAAGCAATGGAATATCTGGCCGACAATGTGACGATAAAATAAGCTTGACGGGGTGCCGTCAATAGAGATAAAACAGAGTGTAAAGGATA
>JAAKFL010000005.1 GCA_011065065.1 Chlamydiota bacterium
TCAAGCAATGCCTTCATTTTCTTCGCGCATCTTCTCGGTCTTCGCGATCTTCGCGGTTAAATTTGTCAGTCACGGAAACTCTAAAATTAGATATGAAAATTTTCTAAAAGGTTAGTCTTTAAGAATGCGCCGTTTTAGAATCTTCAAAACAAGACGCCGTGGTAAGATATATTTGATCAGAAACTCCGCCACACGATACTTTCCAGTAAATGTATGAATGGCCTTCTTCTTCAAAATCTGTGACCAAATTTGATTAGCAGCAAAGTTGACATCCATTTTATTGGGATCTTGCTTTTTGCGTCGCCCCCTGGATGCCCGAAAGGTGAAATTAGTCTGCACTCGACCAGGACATGAGGCCAACACATAAATCCCATGTTCCTTCAACTCTTCATCCAATGCAATCGAGTATGAATTCACAAAAGCTTTGCTTGCCGCATAAGCGGCAAATCCGGGGAATGGGAAATGCCCCGCGACCGATGAGATATTCATGATCACTCCAGGATGCTTGGCATCAAGCATGGCTTTCGCCGATTCGGTTGTCAGCTCCATCAGCGCCTGAACATTGACCTCCACCATGTCGAGTTGAGGCTCAGATCCGAGATCTGTCGCTTTGCCATAAACCCCAAAGCCCGCATTATTGATCACAAGATCTGGAGAAAGCTCGTGAATCTTCTGAATGATTTTTTTTCTCTCTTCTCGATTTGAAAGATCGGCGGGATAAACCACAATGTTCACATAACTGCGCAATTCATCTGCAATGTGGTACAGATTCATTTTATTTCGGCCTGTGATGACCAAATGAATCCCCTCTTTTGCTAATAGTCGACACAAAGCTTTCCCGATTCCTGAACTGGCACCGGTTACCAGAGCGAGCCGAAATGGCCCTTTTGATCTTATTGATTTTGATGTCATTTTATGGGTATACTTTACGTTTTGGGTATTTGACTCGTGTATGGAGCCCTGCTACAAGTGTTTGCACCATCGTCTTCTTCACAACGCTTAACTCTTCAAAAGTCAAAAGACACTCGTCCAACTGACCATCTTCCGCTTTTTCACGCACAATTTCATCAACGAGCTTCGAAAGACTTTTCTCATCAATCTCGTCAAGAGAACGTGAAGCGGCTTCGAAGCTGTCAGCAATCATAATAATCGCAGATTCCTTTGTACGTGGTTTTGGCCCTGCATAGCGAAATTGTGATTGGTCGACAAGACTTTCGTCCCCTTTGGCTTGGTCCAATGCCTTTCGATAAAAGAAATAGACGAGCTGCGTTCCGTGATGCTCCTTAATGATATCAATAAATTGTTCCGGCAAACCAGACTTACGCGCCATCGCCACCCCTTCACTCACATGCGCCATAATCGTCTGCGCTGATTCAAGCGGAGTCAACAACTGATGGACATTCATTTCACCTTGTTGATTTTCGGTAAAGAAATGCGGAGTCACCATTTTCCCAATATCGTGGTAAAGAGATGCCACACGGCAAAAGAGTCCATTTGCTCCGATGGAAACCGCAGCCACTTCCGTAATGTTACAGACCATCAAAGTATGCTGATAGGTTCCCGGAGCTTCAAAGGAGAGCCGTTTCAGTAATTCGTGATTCGGATCCATATACTCCATTAACGTCATATCACTCATCACATGAAAAGCGCTTTCAAGTAATGGAAGCAGTCCCAATACCAGCATGACAGTTAAGAGCATGAAAAGCGCAGAACTGATGAGATCGTAGACAATGATCCATCCCCAAAGTGAGTTCGCATACATATGGATCGCAATGATGACAACGACAGCTCCCAACCAAGCTTTAAAACAGACCACAAAAATTTCTTTTCGGCGGCGAAGTGATTGCGTGCTGAGAATCGCCACCAAAGAAGCTACGAGGTTGATGATCATAAAGCCGGTGTAGTCGAAAGAGAGAGTCATCGTAAAGATCACAATCAAAAGAGCTGTGACGAAAGTTGCTAACGAAGCCGAGATCAAGTTGCAGGTTAATATGGCAGCAAAGGGGACAAAAAGAGGGTAGCGAATCAGATCCAATAAATTACTGGGTGATGTGAGAAGGAAATATTCCAGCCCTTTTGCAAACGCGAAATTCAAAATGACCACTGTCACAATCAAGCAAAGTTTTCGATTGGACTGAAACAACATCGGGTAATTCACTTTGATAAAAGCGGCGCAGATCCCC
This sequence comes from Chlamydiota bacterium, assembly GCA_011065065.1. GTDB lineage: Bacteria > Chlamydiota > Chlamydiia > Chlamydiales > SLFE01 > JAAKFL01. The sequence continues at coordinate 2,184 of JAAKFL010000005.1, forward strand.
GTCACCAACAGAGTCAAGAGAATGCTCCCGAACAACGTCTCGATGTGCCATAAATTGCGTCGCTCTCCGATCACTATTTTCATCGCCTGCATCATCGCTAGGTGACGAGGAGTGACCTTTTCTCCAAAATCAATGATCCGGCTACCTGATGTGACTCGAGTTAATTTATCAGGAACTTGATTCTGAATATTTGTCCGAAGTTGTTTTTGCGCAGGAATATCTTCATCAATTTTCCAAGGTTTTTCATCAAAGTACTCAATCACCGCATCGACAACAATTGCGGACATCTTTTCTTGAGATAAATTATCTCTTGCCAACTTAGACCAAATCTGTTTGGGAAGATCAGTTTCGGCTTCAAGATTTAACGGAGTAAATATCTGATAGTTTTCTGAAGGATAATTGGCTTCACGAATTTTTCTGAGTGTTCGCGGATCAGTGAAACGAAGCTGATTCATGGCTTTTTGTAAGGAGTCCAAGACCTCAGACACTTCATCAAAGCTGATATCAGGAAGTCGTTTCCGAAAAGCCTCGTCTCGAACCAAAAGATTTTCAAAATCAAGCCGCCGTTGAGTGATTTGATTTTCGGGAATTTTATAAATCTTCCCAACATTACGAACCGCCTCCTGCTTCAAAATAAGCGTGGCTTCCCGATCCACAAACTCGAAATCGACTTGTGCCACAACGTACTTGGGAGCCCGGCTATTCAATTCAAGGATCTCCACTCTCACTTCACGAAAGTGAAAAAAGAGAAACATGCTCAAAGCAAAAGCCAAGCCAATAAGCAATCGGATGCTAGAACTTTTATCAAAAAAACCCTGCTCCCCTGAAAACCTTAACTCGCTATCGTTGAGGACAGAGCTACTTCTTTCCTTCATACCCTCAGTTTGCTCCCACTCTGTAATTTTTATCCATAATAACAACGATTTTTTTCGATTTTTTACCATGATTCCTATAAGATTTCTTAAAAAAGGGAGAATCACCATGGTAGGAACAATTTTAGTAGTCGGCGGAGCCGGCTTTATTGGATCTCATGTCAATCAGCGACTTCACGATAATGGATACAAAACAGTTGTCCTCGACAACCTCAGCCGCGGCGCACGCCAGGCTGTGATTGAAGGAGATCTTGTCGAAGGAGATTTTGGTGATCGTGCCCTTTTAGAGAAGCTATTTGAGCAATATTCTTTTGATGCCGTGATGCATTTTGCCGCTTTTACCGATGTTGGGGAATCGGTTCAAAATCCCGCTCTTTACAATGAAGACAATGTGGTCAATACCATCACACTCCTCAATACTATGGTGAAACACAAACTCAATAACTTCATATTTTCCTCATCTGCAGCGGTTTATGGAACGCCAGGAAAAGATCAAGTGACAGAAACAGATCCAACCATTCCGATTAATCCTTATGGGATGACGAAGTTGATGGTGGAGCAAATTCTCCAAAGATACGACCATGACTATGGAATTAAATCCTGTTCGCTGCGCTATTTTAATGCGGCGGGAGGAGATCCCGCTGGGATCATCAAGAATTATAAAAAGAAAGAAAACAACCTTATCCCTATAGTGCTTAGGAGTTTAATCAATAATTCTTCGGTCACAATCTTTGGAACGGACTACCCCACACCTGATGGAACAGGAGTACGGGACTATATTCATGTGATGGATTTGGCCGATGCTCATATTTTAGCAATGGTGCAATTATTCAATGGTGGCTCCACGACCTGCTACAATCTGGGCAATGGGAATGGGTATAGTGTTCGGGATGTGATCAGCATGGCGGAAGAAGTGACGGGAATGAAGGTCGATGTGATCGAAGGGCCTCGACGAGAAGGTGACCCGGCGATCTTGATGGCTGATGCTACTAAAGCTCAGAATGAGTTGGGTTGGGAGCAGCAGCATCCCGATTTGAAGTCGATGATTCAACACGCCTGGAACTCATATGAAGGCGTGGGAGCCAAGGTATAAAGAAAAATTTTTACTAGGGCATTTTCCCCTGAATATGTTATGATTGTTCTAACAGAGTTAAATTATGGCTGAGTATCAAGTTCTTGCACGTAAATATCGTCCCCAGACTTTTGGAGAAATTTTAGGTCAGGAGGCGACAGTCCAGACGCTAAAAAATGCGATCAAGTTCAATCGTTTGGCGCACGCCTATTTATTTTCCGGTTCTCGGGGAACGGGTAAAACCACAACGGCGCGGATTTTAGCCAAGGCGCTAAATTGTCAAAACCAGACAGTCGATCTTGAGCCTTGCAACGAATGTCAATCGTGCAAAGAGATCACTGCGGGGAATTCATTAGATGTCCTTGAGATTGACGGAGCCTCTCATCGAGGAATCGAGGATATACGGCAGATCAATGACACCGCTGGATATGCGACCTCAACTGGTGGCTACAAAATTTACATCATTGATGAAGTGCACATGTTAACCAAAGAGGCCTTCAACGCCCTGTTGAAAACGTTGGAGGAACCTCCTGCCCGAGTCCTGTTCATTTTTGCTACAACTGAGCCACACAAACTGCCTCCGACGATCTTGAGTCGTTGTCAACGATTTCATTTGAATCGCATCTCTGATGACATCATCATGACGAAACTGACCCAAATTGCCAAAGATTTTGACCTTGAAGTGGAAGAAGAGCCCCTGCGGATGATTGCCAATTTATCGGACGGAGGCTTGCGCGATGCTGAGTCTTTATTTGACCAGGTGATGGCCTTTCACGACGAGAAGATCACTGCGGAAACAGTCGCCTCAGTTCTCGGCGTGACCTCCAAGGATGTTTTCTTCGAGCTCGATCAAGCGGGAAAAGAGGGTAACATTGCGAAAGCCTTTGAAATTGTCGAGTCCATTTTCTCGCACGGAAAAGATCTGACCCATTTTGTCGAAAGTTTGATTAATCACTTTCGCACGATTTTGCTCATGAAAATTGGAGGTGAGGGAGCCTCTTATTTTTCTCTATCCAAATCAGAACTTGCGAAGTATGCCGAAACCGCAAAAATTTACAAACAAGAGCAATGCCTCACGATTCTGGATATGTTGTTGGAAGCGCAGCAGAAAATTCGGTTTTCGCCATCTGCAAAAACTGCCTTAGAGGCCCTTTTGATGCGGATCATTCGGATTCATCAACGAATTCCCGTGGAATTTTTAGTCAAACGGTTACACGAGCTCGAAGCCACAGTTTCGAAAACAAAAGTTTCAGTCGACCCCACACCAAAGCCGCAAGAAATTCCGAAAGCCAAAAAAAAGGTGAAGGCTGCTGCTCCACCGAAACCAAAAGTGGAAAAAAAGGTGGAAAAAGCGGAGCCAGTCGGCAAACAATCACAAAGTCAATATGACACCCTGTTGCAATTTGCAGCAGTTGAACTAGAAGGTACAGTAGAGAGGAAATAATAATATGGGTTCAGGATATTCTAAAAAGAAAAAGCAAGCCAAGATGATGCAAGAGCAGATTGGTCGCATGCAAGATCAGATGAAAAATGCGGAAGCGACCGGGAGCGCAGGAAACGGCTTGGTGACTGTGACATTGGATGGTGAGCATGCCATTAAATCCATTCAGATTAAGCCCGAATGTGTCGATCCCGATGATGTCGAAGGTCTCGAGGATTTAATCCGCGTCGCACATACCGATGCGTTGAAGCAACTTGGTGAAAAGACACAAGCGGGCATGCCAGGTTTGGGTGGGCTAATGGGAAATATGTTTTAGAGTAAAAAGTCCTGGAAGGACATATGCGGAAAGCTAACTCGCATTAAAAATAAGAATATCAGCATCTTGTCGATGTAAAACTCTTGCAGAAAGTGACTTTTTAGAAAAAAAAACGCAGAGGCACAGGGGTCGCAGAGGCGCAGAGAAATTTCCTTTTTCCCTGAGTCTCAGCGCTCCCTGCGCCCCTGCGTTTCTATTTATTAAATGAATTTTTGATTGTACTCACGTACGTCTTCGGTGGAGCTCAGATCGCCGAAAAACGAAGGAAAAACAAAAAACTGGGTTCAGACCTAACCTTAACCCTCTAACCCTTATATTCTTAACTAAAATAATAAAATTAATTACTTTTAATATTAAAGTATTTATTTGATATAATATAAAATATAACAATTAAATATTATTAAATATGGAGTTAATTATGCTTAATATTAATTCTGTTCCTGATTACCAACCATCGAAAGGCCTATACTTAAAGGTTGAGGGTAAAGGAGATAAACAACGGATTATTTCTAGTTCCTTAACACCTAGTGAGTTAAGAATTGGGAAGAACCGAGCCATTGCAAAGAGGATGAATGAAGTCGTGGCCTATCTTGCTCTACACGAAGAATACTTTGAATATAAAACTAAGGGTTTAGAAAAGCTTCATAATAATATTTCAAGGAACATAAATAGACTGCCTTCTGGGAAGGATAAAGACAATATATTAAAAGTAGAAGAATTTTACAAGAAACATTTCCCCACGAAAAAAACGATTGTAAGAGGTGCTGCTCCACGTATTGCTGAAGAGATCACCCCATTACCAGAATTAAATCAAATCAATGATAGAATCTTCGGTTTTATTCATGGAGATACTTTTTTGAAACAGAGTGGTTTAGAAGGGGGGGTTCCCACAGAAAATTTAAGATTCCTTATCCCTTATTTAAAGCTTCATAAAGATAAAGAGGGATTCTCAGAGCTTATTGAGATGTTAGAAACAACACAAAGATTCTCATTTTCTGGTGAAGCTATTAAGACTGCAGATAACAACCATCTAAACAATATAACCACCCAATCAAAAGAAATAGCTGACTATGTGAGTAAAATGCCAAAAGGAAAAAAACTTGTTCTGGCAGGTGGATGGTCTGCAGGCAAGGGTGGACATGCAGTTTTATATGTCATTGAAAGAGACAAATCAGGTCATTTTCATTTTTCAATTTTAAATACCGGTTCAGGAATTAACTATCATGAATCCAAGCAGCTTGGGTTGAAGAAAAAATACTCTCCAATACTTTCATATAGATCTGTAGAGAGTAAAGTCGTAAAAGATCTTAAATTTTATAAAGCTCTTTTGGAATTAAATATTATCTACTCTAAAGTGGTAGATCCAGATGCTCCTGAAAAAACCATCGAAAATGAATGGACACATGGCGCTAAAGACCTTTACGAACGGATTCTGCCTAGTCTGGGTGGAACTGTCAAAAAGGGTTTAATAAAAGATGAAGATTTAATTACTGCACAAAGATCGGGAACATGCTCTTTTAAATCAATCATGAAATTGATTCGATCAGAAGCATTAAATCAACGAGATTACAAAAGACTAGTTTTCAATCTCCGAAAAGATAGTCTTGTTGCATACTTAAAAAAGTGTGAAGATGGTCAACTGAATAACATCGAACTTGTTAATCGTTCATGTGAAAAATTTGCTATTTTTGCCAATAAACTGCACAAGCAAGGCTACATTGATAATGAAGAACTAAAAGCAGTCAGAAATTTAATTAAAAGGTCCAAAGATGTCGCTGATCAGCTCCAAGAAAAACAGATCGAAAAAAAATTTAAGAGTGCTCCATCAGTGAAAATCAAAGAAAACCCTTATACTGTTCGTGTTCCTCCATCCCACATAATTAGCCCTGGCTTTCATGTGACTCCAGTTCACACCAGAGCACCAGCGTTAGCAGGAGTTAGCCCTCCCCCTCCGCTCGTTGTCACCGAGTCGACAGATATTAAAGAAATGATCGACGGTTTATCCAGTTCTCGCGAATTTATTGAAGTATGTCAAGAAAGAGGTAATAGCATTGCAGCTCTCAATCAGTTAGAAACCGTTGTGGCCTCTTTACCCCCTTGCAAAATTGATGGCAACCTCTGGGATCGCATTTGTGAAGAAGCAAAAGAAGAAGATCTTATCGAATTAATGAATCTTTTGGGGAACTTGAATTCCAAGTATTTCTATCTTCTCACAACCATCCCAAAAGAAAAAAGAGGAAGGGTGGATCAACTTGCTGTGATGACGAACCTTTTGTTAACCAATTCAAAAATTTCAGAACATTTATGTCAAAAAAAATATCCTGAGCTAGCAAATAAAGGGTTTGCTGTCAAACCAACCAGAACTTTTATTGAAAATATTGAAAAAAATCCTCATTTTAAATCAAAAGACAGTCGTCTTCAGGAAAATATGTCAGAGACATTGAAATATTTCAATACAATTCCAAGTTCATGGTTTGAGGAAGTAGGTGCAGTTTCCTATGATCTAATTGGATCGGGTTTTGACATATATATGGCTTCAGATGAATTCAAAAAACGTTATCGAAACCACATGGGCAAAAATAGTGCTTTAAAGAGCAAACCTGAGTTACTCAAAGATATCATTGAGAATCGTCATGCTCTTGTCCCTGAATTTTTAGATATCCAACTTGATCAATACTTGCTTCATGATTATTTTACTAGAAACCCATCCTTAGAGAATATCGAAATAGCCTCATTTGATATTGATTTTAAGAACCCCAATTTGATTGAAATGAGTTTTTATAAAGGGAAATTTTTTGCAAGTTGGAAGATCGTAATAGGTAAACAAATTGGTGATAAAAAAATTGAATTTTCTGAGATTGAAGAAATTACTATTTCCACAGATAAGTCCTTTGAAGAAGCCACAAGAAGTGTTGGGCGCAGCCCTTATATTCTTATGCGAATATTCAGTGATGATTTTCCAGATAGGACCCCTAAACAAACAGGACTAAGAGAAATCTTTCATGCCTCTCCTTTCATTTCAAAACCTATATCCGGGATAAATTTGGTCGAAAGTGGAAAAGCACTCAACGCGGCCCTTATCAGAGATGCTGCCACCGGTTTGACTCCTCAGGAAACAGAAAACCTGGCTTATATTCTATCAGTCCCAGATCTCGTTATTCCTCAAGTCCTATCCTATCTTCAAGATCACAAAGAATTAATTGCAGATGAAAATTATCAACCATTCATAGAAAAGGTTCTCTTCTCGACTCTATCAGAACTGACCAAAATGAATGATACAAGAGAAAAAATAAATCTAGCCTTAACACAATTTCTATCTAAAGAATTTGTCTTCTATGAAAATATCGGCGATGTTTCCACTATGTTATACATTCTTTCACTCATACAAAGAGGAATGGTTGATTTCAATCTAAACTTTGATAAAGAATTTATTAGAACTAACATTTACAACCTCATTAGACACATAGATGATAGTACATTACAGGATCGATTACTCTCAGGAAAAGCGGCAAGTCTTTATATTTCAACATTTATTCATGATCATGAGATAGAAGATAGAGATTTAAAAAGAATTGCGATGGCTGACCTAACAACACAAATATATGGAACATCACCATTATCAGAACGGATAGAAAATGATGTTCATGAGATAATGGATCGAGCTTTCCCAATCATTGCAAAGCAAAGTAATAGCTTCAAAATAGGATTGACAAAAGAGGCATTTGAAAAGATCTTTCAAATGAAAGATGTCGAAATCGTAACGTTTAAAGTGGGCAGGGGTCGTTCACAACAGACCAGGTTTGGTGAACGTAATCATGGATATAATTTAAATGTGGAAACACTGACTTGTTACCAACGCAAAAATATCATTGGAAATCTTCCAAGAGAGATTCTTGATAATAACGATTTTCAACAGTTTTTTTCTAACAAAGACTTTATTCCTAAAAGCCCAAAGCCAGGAATTTTTGAACTTAAAGTCAAAGGTAAAGGCTCAATTCTTGATTCCACATACCGAGTTTACCTTTCCTACGAAAAAGACCGTATCATCATAGAAAAAAAAGTAGGGCTCAAATGGTACACATGGGTACCAGCCGAAAGGCTTACAGACTTGTCAATGAAATTATCAGTATCTGAAGATGATAAGGTATGGTTTCACCAAGATAGGAGATCTCGCTCAGGGTTCATAGAAAATGCTTATGGTCAAAAAATTGCCACAATTGAAACAATTGATAAAAAAATGCATATTTTAAAATATCATCCCGGTAACAAAGATCATAAGGTTCCGTTACTTGATATTTCACGAACTGAATTCAGAAAATTATATGAATTCCAGCCTCAAAATTCTATTCGTTTTTGGGGTAATAAGACGATTGAATTTCCTCACTTGGGATTGGAATTTGATATTACGGATGAAGAAACAGCCACCCTTAAAAACAATCCCGATATTAAATTAAGCTTAGATCAATCTCCTCCTAAGCATTTAGCTTACTTTAGAGGATATCTTCACGTAGAACACAAGGGTGAGACAGCCTACATTATACCAAGAAATGCGATTAACCTTCAAGAATTGAAAGAAGGTGCTCTTAAAAAATCATTTAAACTAGAGACGACAAACAATGAATTCTATCTCTTTACTGAAAAAAATGGGAATTTATCGGGGAAAAACACTGAAGAAAATTTATTTTTAGGCTATCTACATCTTGCGCATAAAGATTATCACCAAGCGAGAGTTTTCTTCGATCAGATTAATGCTTCCAACCCAAAAGGATATACGAAGAAAGAACGAGAGATTTTTGATATGATATCTAAAGCGCAGGAAAAAATGCATGATGAATCTCCTCAGGCCATGGCAGTGAAACTTGCAGTTCAATATCTTATAAGACGAAATATTGTTCCTTATGAAAGAGATTTTGATCACAAAAAATTTACTGATGAAGCTGCTAGATGCCTAGAAAATAATTATCAGTTTTGGAAGCATACACCACTTCTAAGATTATCCCCCGGTGAAGAACTTGATATGCTTGAATATCTGAGAAAATATGGTCAGGCGGGTCAATTCAGTTCTGCTTTGAAAATGCGTTATGCCCACTTAACGGGCAAAAAGGAGATTGAACTTGTGCGAGTTGAAGAACCTCAGGAAATAGAGCTCTCTACCTTAGAAACTGTAGAAATTGCAGGCGGGCTAAAAAGACGGGAACATTTTGAGGCTAAGGCTCTTCTTGAACCAAAATTTCTCGATGGAGATGAGAACTTTAGGAGATTACTTCCCGTTCTGGGCGAATATGTCAATACTAAAAAATATAATAAACTTAGAGAAATGAAGCTTGATTTACAACTGCTTTCAATTTCAGATAGTTCCCTATCAAATCTAAGAGATTATTATGTCTTACTTACAGAGTGTGATGATAAAAATATCCGATTAATTAATGATCAAATCAAAGAATTAATGTCTGATAAGACAACATTCACAAAATTTCTAGGAAAAGTCTTTAAGTGGGGACGTAAGGTTGATGTGAATCAGCTGATGAATGAAATGCTAAAAGAAATGCATAAGGCTTCCGTTGGTAAAAGGGAAGCTCCCAGCATAGAAAAAGTCGCTATCAAGAGGAAAAAACCTCCGGTGACAACACAGATGAGAGTTACTGAAAAGAATAGAATTCCTCTGAGTCCTGTAAAAAAATTAAGTAAAGAAGGAGTCCATTTAGAAGAAACAAAAAAATTCTCGGAGGATCCGGCATCAGAACACTTATTAGACATATTCACTCCACCTGAAGCATTCTCACCTGTCATGAAAAAAGAGTTTGAAAGATTAAAATCGAGTATCTCTGAAAATCAAAAGGCTTACACATCGAAACATGCTTATCTCCTAGACAAAAAAGTTTTAGAGGATATTTCTCAGTTTTGTGACACTCAAAATGCAAAGAGACAAAAGGAAATAGCTTATTTAGAAAACAGGATTTTAACAATAGCCAATCAACTCCCAACGGATCCTGCAAAATCATTGCAAAAGGAAATGAAATTACTCGGTAAAACCAAACGGGAATTAACGATCAATGAATTAATATTAGCTTTTGGTCAAAATGATCCTGAGAAAATCTTGAAAGCGAATCCTTCTCTCTCTAAAAAAGACATTCAAGGAATTTCAAATAGAATGATTCTCTACCTCTATCTCACAACTGAGTCGGCCTACTTAGTGAGATTACAAACCACAACAGATCGCGCTATTGAAAATTATGATGAAGAGGATGCAGAACTTTTTATAGAAGATGTGGATAGTTTAATCAGGGAAAATCGAAATTATACAGATTTTGATAAAGATCGTCTTTTGCTTGTATTCGAACATTTTAGCGGCTTTAGATTAAGACCTAAACAAGTAGACACCATTAGGGCGATGGGTGATGCAAGAAGTAATTTGGTCACTCAATTAATTATGGGAAGTGGTAAATCCAAAGTGATTTTGCCTATCCTAGCAAACTTAATGAGTCGCGGCGATAATATTCCTTTAATTGTGGTTCCAGATGAATTGTTTGAAACAAATACCGCGGATATGCAGTCCTTCTCAAGGGAATTTTTTAATCAACAAATTGACTGTCTCATTGTTCCAAAAGGAAGACGTCTGACTGTTTTCGAACTCGAGGAAATGATTCATAAACTCGAGCTTGTTAAGACGAATAAAAATTATTGCATGATGAATGCGCAAGATGTGCATGCACTCCGTCTCCAGTGCCGTGAAGCCCTTTTAAGAATGAAAAGCGGATATACGCCTGAAGATTGGAAAAGATGTCAATTGCTTAAGGAAATCCTTTATATATTGAAAAATGAAGCCGATGTATTAATTGATGAAGTTGATTTAGTGTTGGATTGTTTAAAAGAGGTGAACTTTGCTGGCGGCGAAATTGTCTTTCCCAATGAAGAGAATCAAAATATAGTTGAAAACATTTTAAATACAATTATTCATAGTAAAGAATTAAATGCATTCTTCGAAATTGAGAAAGAAACGAGTGCTCCCTTTGATAAGAAGAAGTATGAACATGAAATTAAAGAGCATTTAACAGATGAAATACTTAGGTTGTTTCCAGAAGAATTACAAAATGAAGAAGTAAAAAAATACTTACTGAAAGACAAAAGTGTGGAAACCATTCCGTCTTTAATTAGCGACCATCATGATATTCACTTAAAAAATCAACTCGCTATTTGTAAAGAGGTGCTCAATACATTTCTCCCACTGATTTGCTCAAAGAATTGTGACGAACACTATGGCCTATCAAAGAAAGAGGCAAAAAACTTAGTCATCCCTTACGCAAGAAGTAATACCCCAAGTGAAGGAAGTGAATTTGGAAATACCTATGAAACGATGCTCTATTCTGGATTTTATTATCTTAGAAAAGGAGTTCAAAAACAGCAATTTAAGTCATATATTGAAGAAGTCAAAAAACAGGTTATTATTGAGCTACAAAACACGACTGTTGAAGGAGCTGATCCGTACAAGACAGAAGCTTATCAAGATTTTGTAAAATCAATTGGAAGAGATACGATTGAAGAAATAAGGTTCGATCTTTTTAACATGCAGGATAGAGATTTAGATATGTTGGTCAAACATTTTAACAAATCCCCTGAAAACAAAATGAGATTTATTCGAAATTTTGCATGGAAAGAGATAGAGATCCACACTGAAAACCTAGTGAGTAATTCCCAACATCTACCAGAAATGTTTAAAAGCGTTCAGGGTTTTACAGGAACTCTATGGAATGATGAGACATATCATCCTAAACTAAATCCTAAACCCGATTTATCTGTTGATGGTCGAACACTCAGTTTATTAACAAGGCAGAAGCCTGAAGTTAAAACTTTTTCGGATGATCCTGAGGATATTGTTACTTTTTATGATGCGCTAAAAGGGTACTATGCGTGCATAGACGTAGGAGCTTGGTTTAGAGGAATACCAGGTAGAACGGTGGCTGCAAACATGCTTATGCGTTTGGGTGAAGACATCAAGGGAGTGGTTTACTTTAATGATGTGGATAGTCCTCCAGGGACGCTGGGTAAAGCAGTGGTATTAGAAAAAGGAGAAGGTGTTGAACCTATTCCTCTATCTGAAAGTACGCTTTCTGAAGAAGAGCGGTTTACCTTTTATAGTATCACAACAGGGGCTGATGTCTCTCAACATAAAACCGCTAAAGCCTTAGTCACAATAGGAAAAAATGTGACGACTCGTGATATATTGCAAGGGGTGTGGCGAATGAGGGGACTAGAATCTAAGCAACGAGTAGATTTTGCACTCCCCGAAGATTTAGCTTCTAAAGCTTTAGAAGAAGGTTCTCTAGATAATATTCTATTATTTGCAGCTAAGAATCAGGCCATAAGACAAGAAAGTGATAACTTTAAATCACTTAAGAATAAAATGGAGTTGATCGTCGATCGTATCGTTGATGAGGTTATTCTTGATCCTAAATTATCTGAAGAAAACACTGTTAAAGTCATGGATACACTTCGCGATCTCAAAATATTAGTGAGAGAGGCTGGTGACACACCTTATGAATCATTTGGTCATATTGACATGAAAAGGGAAATAAGCGAAGTCACTAAGCAACATATAGAACAAACACTCAATAAGTTGAAACAACTTGCTAAAATAAATTTGCGCTTTGATCATCTAATCACAAGTCAGTTTGCAGGTTTAGTACATGATTTAAACGATCTTGTTAATAAAGAAATCCTCCCAGAAATGGCCTATGATCTTAAACAAAATACAGATAAGCAGGTTGAAATTCGCAAAGAAGTTCAAACCGAAAAGCAAATTGAGGTTGAGATTGATGTGACTGCCGATACGACACATCTTCCCGAGAGGATTGGGGCAACCAGTATGTGGCAAGATCAAAGTGAACACTTTTGGTCCCCTACAACTCATTTCACACACATTTATTCCATAAATGATTACATGAGATTAAAGAAAGATCATTTACCATTTCATGAAGATATTGAAGGAGTGTTTTCACCTCATTTAAAGTTAAGCTATAATTTTACTCAATTGAACCCATTTTGGACATATTATCATGAAGATAATTTTGAAGAAGGGGCGATACCCTTCTTGAAAGGAAGTAAACCATATGGTCTTAGCGTCGTGACAGTGAATGAAAACAACGAAGTTGACTTAACGTTTGTCGATGCAAATGAGGCCAACTTTCTCATGCATTATCTCAACCTTCAAAAGGAATATGACTCATCAGTTGCTGATCAAGCTAAAGAAGTGAGAGAGATGGAAAAGGCCCTCTTAGGAAAGATTAACAGGCTTCTTAATGAATCATACCGGGATGGAGGTCAAAAATCGAGTCCGTTAACCGAAATGAAATCTGACACGGAACTCTTAGATCGATTGAAATCAATTTCTTCTACACTAAAAAAGGAAAAAGGTAAAACCGATGCTGATAAGTTTAAGGAAAGATGGCTACATTCAGATGAAGTCCATGAACTTTCCAAAGAAATAAAATATTTTATGAATGTGACTAGGATGTGGAAACCTTCTGTTACCTATCAAGATGCTGTTAAATTATTTGAAAATGAAGGTGACGTTAAGATGTTTTTATTTGACACACAAATGGGAGTGATAGCTGAAGGAAAAGAAGCATTTAAACTTTCTCGTTCTGAACGTAAACAATTGGTGGCACTCAATGCGCAGGCAAAATTTATCCGTGGTGTGCTCACTGATTATACTGAAGAAGAAGTTGAATATCTTAAAGAGTGGGTAATAGAACAGGACCCCGATCAAGTCGAGCAATTCCTCTTAAGAAATGTCTTTGCAAGAAGGCCTGAGGATCAGAAAAAATATCCTTACAGCCTTCTATGTCGCGTGATCAATGAAGCACGAACAGTAGCGGTTTAAACCTCCAAAGACATGCCAAATTTAGGTGGACTTGGTGATCTTATGGGAAATATGTTTTAGAAAAAATTAACGCAGAGGCGCAAAGAAAAATCTGTTCTCTACGCCCTTGTTTTTCAACGCATCTGTATTTAAATGTTTTATTTTTCTTCATTCAATGGCAATAGATGATCCTCTTTAACCTGAATAAATTTATTATAATAAATTAGATTCTCTTCATAAGCCTCTTTCATAACGGATCGGTGATCATCATCTGAAATTTCCATAAAGGTAGGATTCCCCACCTCATCAACTTCATATATGCTGGGCTTTCCAATCTTTTCACTTTCAATCGCACGACCGTGCCAATGATGAATATGAGTTCCTATTTTTTGTTCATTCCACTGATTATGTCCGTTAAAATGTTCATTGTGCTTTCTCCATTTAAAAGTTTTCTCAGTAAATGGAATTTTTAAGTAATCGCAATAAGCGTACATTGTTCTTTTTGGTTCCTCATAAACCTGTTCAGAGAAGATAATTTTAACTCCATTTGAATTAATTTTTCGAATCGTCTCATATTCTTCGTACAATTTTTGCAAACCAATCAAGTCGCTCGTTTTAGGAACGATTCCACCATTTTTTCGATAAAATGAAATGGATGTATGATGGGGATTCCTTACGAGAAAAATAAAGTGAATTCTAGGGTCACTCATAAATGAAAAATCTTCTAAAATATAATCATGTGATGAAAAACTCATATCCTTAATAAAAACATGGGATTTTTTCGCTGAATCATAAATTGTTTTCTTAACATCATCAAAAGTCACATAGGAATCTTCACGAAACCATTCCTTTGTGAGTTCTCGATAATGAACTCTATCATAAACAGGGATAGTCGGTTCATTATAAACAATGAAGTCCCCTCGACTTTCCATCATCCGAAGAAATACAGTAGAAAGAGCCCGAGGTCCTGAATTCATATAGACAATCTTATGCTCTTTTTCTGATCCCACAAAAGAGATATCTTTAGCTTCTAGAGTCTTATAAGATGTTAGACTATCGAGTTGAAGCTGACTTCCGTGAATATCTATATTTTTTATCATGACACAACCCTCTTTTTAATAATAAAATATTGAATAAATTCTAACATTATATAATTAATTATTGATAAAATGTTTATTAAGAATATGTTAAGGTTTATCTTAAAATGCTTTTAAAAGTGTGTCTGACAAGAAATATTCAAGAACTTATCTCAATAAATTTCCTATGTATTATGATTTTACTCTGATTTCATAATCCTCAATTAAATTCAGTATAAATTACAACCATTTGGTCTTTATAAACTATATTGGAAAATTTAAAAATAATTACTATAATACTATTGACATATAATAATTTTTATATTATAGTTATTAATAATTTAAAAATAAAGGAGTTTTAACATGAGTAGTAAACAAGTAGTATCACCATTTTATCATGTTCCATCTACAGTGAGTGAGGAGGCCCAAATCTTTTTAAGGACTGCAATCCCGGTAGGTGGGCCTGTTGATAGTATCGATACTTGGCAGGCAATAAGAAAAGGATTTGCAGAGTTTTCAAAGACAGACCACGATAAAGCTTTAATCGCTCATGTCGAGAAAGTTGATCAAATCACACTTAAGAATGTTCCGGTTACGGTTGTTACCCCAAAGGACTATGATTCTGAAGGTGGTAATATCATGATTTACATTCACGGTGGCGCTTATACTTTGGGGTCTGCGGATCATTTATTTCAGGTATTTGCACCTGTGGCGCATCAAGCAAGTCTTAAAACTTATGCAATCAATTATCGTCTTGCACCTAAATTTCCTTTCCCATCAGGTCTTAATGATTGTGTTAAGGTTTACAAAAAGCTCTTGAAAACTCATGAAGCTTCCAAAATTTTCTTTTTTGGAGATTCAGCAGGCGGTTCTCTTGCTTTATCGACCTTGTTAAAAGCACGAGATGAAGAAAGTTTGCCAATGCCAGCGGCAATTGGACTTTTTTCACCCATGGCCGAAGCTGAGAAAAAGGGTGATACGTTTTATTCTTTGGAGGGAAGAAGTCCTGTTTTGAATTACGAGGATAGCCTGAAGCCAAGTTTAGATGTTTATGTCCCAAAGGAAATTGAACTTTGCCATCCTTATGATTCCCCCGTCAATGGGAACTTTAAAGGCTTCCCTCCAACCAAAATTGTTTCTGGCACTCGTGACTATTTTCTCAGCAGCTGTACAAGGTTGAGATTAAAAATGAGAAGAGACGGTGTCAAAACCGATTTAGACATTTACGAAGGGATGGGACATGGTTTTCAACAAAACTTCAAATGGGCTGAAGCGCAAGAGTCTAGAGAAGAAATGGCGAAATTTTTTAAAGAGGTCATTGCCGATGCGTAGAAGCAACTGAGCGAGAAAACGCAAGCGGGAATTCCCGGTTTAGACGGTCTTATGGGAAATATGTTTTAGAAAAATTTTCAGTAATTACCTAGATATCCTGCGCATTAATTGAGACTGTCTTGATGGGTCGTCAAAAAACTCTAGAAGTCTAAGCGATGAAGAAGCAGGATGTCTTTGACCTGATTCCCATGATTGAATTGTTTTTGGGCTAACATTAAGCAAGCGTGCAAAGGTTGCTTGAGAACACCCCAATCTCGTTCTAATTTTTTTTACCTCTTTAGAACTATATGTTTTAGGTGGCTCTGGTATGTACACTTCGTTGACACGAAGTTTCTTTTTCCCTTTTTGATAAAGGACAATATCATCAAGCCCTTCTTTTAACATGTCAAACATTTCACCCATATTTATTCTCTCTTTCTTTTATTGACTCTACTACCTTTTTGATTTGCCTTTTCTCATCTGATGTTAAATCACCTTTTACATTCTTAGGATAAATCACAACCAAAAATATTTTCCCTGTAGATTGCGCCTCTGCGAACCCTGCGCCCCTGCGTTTTTTTTCTAAAAAGTCACTTTCTGCAAGAGTTTTACATCGATAAGATGCTGATATTCTTGCTCGGACACGATTTGCTTAAGTTGATGACTTTAAGCGGAGCAGAACCCTAGGTAAACTGAGTCGTCCTGAATGAGTTGAAGATTTTGTTGTGTTTATTTTTTTTAGTGACTAAATTCTTCTCTTACATGGGGAGAAAATATGGAACCTCTAGCAAACACTTCGAAGAAATTAATCCAATTCACTTCTGCCACATCGAAAACTCTATCGACCGCCTATCACTATGAGAAGATTAATGATAAACGATTAAGTAGAAAAGTTTATAATTGCGCAACAGAACTATTCAAATCATTTGGTTATGCGTTGATTTGTTGGTACACTATCGACCTCTACAATCACACATTTTCAACCGAACTCTCACCTAGCATGCTTTGGGTAGCTTTTTTCATCAGACTCGTTTTCTATGTGAGATTCTACATCGTGGCAGTACTATCTCTTGAAACTCTCGAGAATGTCGATAATTACAGAACTGGTCGAAACATCACATATCATTGCAATGCCTCACCAGATGACCAACCTCTTCTTATTGAATTTTTACACAATTATCATTGCAATCCCGCAAATCTATCTCATGATGACCGCAAAAAACTGATACAATTACTCAGTAGGAAAAATTCTGATCATTCCGAAAAAAAGGACTGGGATTACAGACAATATTACCGTCGGAAGCACCCAATTTTCAAACGAACAGCATTTGAAGATTTTCAGTATTATGTCCTCAATCATCATATTATTGACAGTTTTGAAAACGACTCCCCTATCACTGACACGACCCTCTACTCATTATTAGAGACACTTGGGAGAGGAACAACAATCTTGTCTTATGGCCCCATAAAAAAAGAAGCCGTTGACAACCCGTTTTCAGAAATCGTCGCAAAAATGAAAACATTTCGACAAACTTATGGAATTAAAAAAGGTTATCAACGGTTTTTATGTCTTAAAAGACTGTTCAAAGAATATAATTTTGTAGAGGATCCTACTTTAAGAGATAATCTATTTCTCTATCATAATTTGTTTCGGTTTCAGGATTTGATTAAACATCTCATTGATAAAGGCATCAAGTCACCCTTGCTGACTGATGCTTTAGCCTTTTGTCAACAAGAAATGCCCAAACTCCCTTCCGGTGCATCACTTTGTTTTCACTTTCGCACAGAAAAAGACAGAAAGGCTTGGGAACATGGATTACAGGTCATTTCCAAAGAAAAACTGTGGTACTGGCATGTTGATAGTGTTTTCTGGAAAGATGCTGGTTCAGCAGAAAGAGTTGGTCTTGTGAGTACAGGATATCTTTTTGACAAAGTGTTGCGGGCCAAACACTATTCAACAGCAAAATTTTTTAAAGTCACACTTCCTCCTGGCTTACCTGATTTTATCCGCAAAGAAGCCGATAAAATTTTCTTGAGTCGTATGAAATTTATGGCGACAACAAAGTATAAATGGAAAAGATTAAATCTTCGCAATACCTTCCTCATTCAAAGAAATGAGGTTGATTTTTCATATTTCCCCTTACCCGAGTTATATTTGCTCGCTTCGATTACTTATGTTCACAAAACACCTGTTAGATCATGGAATCCCGAAACCTTTGATGTCACAATTTCAAGTAAGTTGTGGTGCTCTGAGTTTGTCCTTTTTCTTGTGATTGATGCTTTACAAAAGGTCAATGAATATCTTGCTGGACGGGGTATAGAACCACTCCCCTTTCCGGTAGATGGGTATGAGAATACGGCTGGAATTACTCCTGCTCGTTTGAAATTTTTGCTTAAAAATGCAAAAATGTTAACCAGGCAAAAGTTTTAAACCTCCAAATACATGGCCTGCGACATCGACCCTGGCTTCATGGCTATTAAGGCTGTGGACGAATCCTCCGCAAACCCTTCCTAAATGTCTCTCTTGGACGGTACTAAGAAACTCTAGCGAACGGCTTATTTGCTCTTGAAACCAACCTTCATAACTTCCTGATTGGTTCATCATTTGAAACGATTGATAGGCATGAGTCAAGCCTTCCATATAACAGGCCACCTCGACTGTCGCATTGAGGTGGTCAAAAGACGTATTGGCAAACCGTGTCATCTTAAGAGCATCAAGGAGTGCGACTAAATGACTTTTTTCCAAGGAAAAGCTGTTTTTTGTTTCTTTTGATTTCATCCAATGAAAAAGAAGCTGAAACTGCCAGTTACAATAAAAGATCGCAGTATCCGAAGACAAATGCCTTTTCCGATTCTCTTCTTGACATACGTATGTCATCGCTTTTTGGATCGTCGATTCCACCTGATCGCTCACTTTTATGCAATTTATCAGACCGATCAAAGCCTCCGGAAGATAAAACGCTTCTGAGCTTTTTTCATAAGGTTTTAAGCTTGCATCAAAGAAAATATCAAATGACCCATCTTCATTTTGCCGATCGATTATCCGATTGATCAATCGGAGATATGTCTGGTCCCAATTTTGGGGAAGATGAGAAGGAAAAATTGTGTCACACTTATTGAGAGCCAGCAAATAAAAGCCGAGATCCCCGATGTTGCCCTCCGGTAATTCAAGAAATTGTTCCTTTTGATAGAGAGTGTGATAATCTTCAAGAGTGTTTTTCACAATATCAGAAAAAATGGATTCCGCATTAGGGCTTAAATTCCATTTTTGTTTTTGAAAAAACTGAATTAAATCAAGGATGTCGCAGACGGTCGCCACATCACGAATCGAGCTATGCTGATAAGCATACGGAGCCGTATATGTGATGGGAGCTTGATAGTATAAGCGCCTTTCCTTGTTATCCGACATATAGAGAAAAAAGTCGGCAATGCGCTCAATCATAATTTTAATTAGTGAATGGTCAATGTCCATGGCAAAACAATAGTTCATTTCAAAAGAGAAAATCAAGAGTTGATTAATGATAGATCACATTGACTTCATATTGAGGAACCTGTTTTGTCCCCAGCTTTAGGCTTTTTACATTGTCTTTTGTTTTTTTCATCACTGATTCCCATTTAGGATCCTTTGCAAAAGACACTTCATGATTCAATGAGCTTATGAAAGCATTCACAAAATGACCACCTTTTGTCCGGTTGATCCAGGAATATTGCCCGGGCTTAGAACTGGAAGCGATTATGGTACCAGAAGACTCAAGAAACAACCGCTGATAGTTTGATCGTATGTTCACATAGCCAGCTCTAGAAGCCACTGAATACATTGGTGGAGCTATTGGAGTATAGCTATTGCAGGTTTCAGCAAGTGCAATGACGAGACGTGGGTTCTTGCTTTCAAGATATTTTGTAATGTCCAGGAGATCCATTCCTGCCCACCATTGATTATGAAAGGAAAAACTGGGCCAAGGATTTTTATACCAATCTTTCAGCAATGTACGGTAACCGTGACCTGACCAAAAAAAGAGGACCACATCGTCTGCGTCAATTTCTGTTTTTTCGATTTTATCAATAAAACTTGAGTTGGCTTCTTTGCCCTTAAACGTCACGATATTCAGTTCTAAATCGGTGTAATCTCCGATCTTCTGAATCGCGTTGAGCATGTTTTTTTCGTTGACCTTGACTCCATCTCCAATATTTTCAGCCTGGGTATCTAGAACGAGAAAAGCGTGCAATGTCGCCGCTTCTGAGCTTATCGGGGAAAAGCCGAAAATTAAGGCTAAAACCAAAATTAGGGACAATAGAGTGTTTTTCATGATCAATCCTTATTAAATTAATTGATACAATTGTAATTAAGAATTGTTAATATTTTATAAATTTTTTAATATATGAAAGACCAATCATTTCGATCTGAGTGATTGATCTTATAAAGGATCTTAGAGTTTTTTATCCGACTGAATCATTGAATAGCCCAGATGAAGTGTACGCTTGTGGGTCTTACCCACGGTTACCTTTCCTTCATGGATCAGTTCTCGTAATTGTTTCTTCAGAATTCGATGTGATTCGCGAGATTCATCACTCTTTTCAACATCACTAAATTCAGAGCCTCTAAAACAACTCGGTCTTTGAATACCACTAACAATCCTTTCTCGACTAACAAGCCATTCTTTACAATCATCTTCCTGATAAATTAAATCAATGACTGGGAATCGATCGAAATGTTGATCCCATAAACTATACACATAATCTTCAATCGAATATTGAATGAGAATAAAGTGTACTTTTCTTCCATATTTGTTAGAAATGCACCCTTTTACGACGGGATGTTTCTCTGATATGAAGGTCAATAACGCAAGAGGATCTTCGATATCTGACAGAAACATTTTTCCCCAAATAATATCGAAACGATATTCATCTTCCGGCAGTTCTGCAATATCAGGGAGAGAATTGTAATATTTCGGTCCGATTAATTCCATGATTACATCTTCACCGGTTTGATATATTTGATCAAAACTCTCTAATTGCTGGTTGAGTTCCGCAATCTGCATTTCTCGTTCATCATCGAGCCAAGCCTTTTGTTGTCGCATTAAATCATCTCTTTCATTAAGCAACTCCCGATATTTTTTAGTTTGAGTAATCAATCTAAACATTTCCTTCTTATTTTCATCTTTAGGAGCGTCAATTCCTAATTTTGATAGGACCCCTGTCCAGATAGGATCACCGTCAAATATCTGTTTCCAAGACTTGCAGATGACTCCTAGTTTGAGAAGATCACTAGAATCTAAAAAAGTACCAATGTAATGCATCAATTCAATAGGAATACCGATAGGTTCTGATGCTTCATTTCCTCCAAAAACAATTGGATGATTAAAATTATTCAAGCTTGATTTTTCCATTATTGACTCCATTTTCTATCAAAATTTCAATAGTGATAACATATTTTATATAAAACTAAAACATTAAAATATTTTCGAAGATCGCGAAGACAATGGATTCAACAGAGATTTTTGCGCAGCAATTTGGAGTAAATCGATCCTTCGATTTACTCCAAATTGCTGCGCAAAAAATGTCTTCGCGATCTTCGCGGTTAAATTCCCAAAGCCACCTCAACAAAAAAAACGGGCACAGAAAAACACATCTCTGTGTCTCTCTGTGCCCGTCTCTGTGCCTCTCTGTGAATTAAAATCCACAAGAAACTTAATTAACAAGACTCGTCAGATTCACTTCAATCTGAGGACTCTGCTTATCCGGAGGATTAAATTGAGTCATGTTATTGCGTGTCTTTTCCATCACGTAATCCCAACTCGTACTCTCTTCATTTATCTCACTTTTCACGGCATCTAAAAAAGATAATGTGAAAAATCCACCCGACCAAGAACACCACGAATACTGCCCAGGCTGAGCTCCAGCACCCATAATGACTCCAGATGAATCGACAAACAATATTCTGTAGTTTCTGCGAATTTGCTCATATTGGTCTCGAGATGTTACAAATTCACCCTTTGGAGCGATCTTCAACATAGGTGGCACACAATAATCTGGAATCATATTGTTGCAGGTATCTGCAAGAGAAATGACCAACCGTGGCTGTTTACTTTCGATATACTTGGTGATGTCCAAAAGATCCATGCCTGTATGATCATTCTCAAATGAGAAACTTGGCCATGGATTTCCATTCTCATCTTTACTCTTGGTACGGAACCCATGTCCGCCCCAATAAAAAAGAACCACATCGTCTTCACCAATTTCCGTTTTTTCAATGGAATTGACAAATTTTGAATTGGCATTGCTTTCTGTAAAAACATGTTTATTGAGCTCAAGATCAGTATAAGCCGAAATCTTCGACAATTCCCGCTCCATATTCCTCAAATCACTTTTTACAGATTCTTCGATATTGCGAGCCTGCGTGTCCACCACAAGAAACGCATGTAACGTTGCTGCTTCAGCGCTTGAATGAGAGAACCCCACCGCAACTACACAAACAAATAATGTTAAAAATATTTTTTTCATAATTCTCCTATTAATTTCCTTAAGGTTATTAATACTGATTGTATGGCTCGACTATTAATGACTCATAAAGCGATTATGTAAAATTGATTAATTTTCATATCGAAGAGACATTTCGATAAGAGGAGTCTGCTCTTCAGGAGGCTCTAACTTTTCCAAGTTTTCGTAAGCCTTCAATCCAATCAATTCCCAGCTAATTTCATCAGTGGTCCTAACTTCACCTTGAATGGCATCCAGGAATGAAATCGTAAACAAATTCCCAAGATTCACAAAAGCATAAGAAAATTGACCAGGATGACTTCCCGCGAACATGGCGATCCCTCGGGCATCGCAAAATAACCTCTTATAATTATTTTTAATTCTCAACTCTAACTCAGATTGACCCGATCCCTTCCTAGCCATATTGATATGGTGAGGTGCCAAAAACTCTGGTCGGATATAGTTATTACAGGTATCGGCTATCGAGATCAGTAAGCGAGGATTTTTCTTCTGAAGATCAAGCGTCAACTGCAAAAAATCGATCCCTTTACAAGGATCCTTATCAAAGCTAAAGCTAGGCCATGGATTCCCCATCTCATCTTTACTATCTGTACGATAACCATGCCCTGCCCAGTAGAATAAGATCACATCATCTTCGTTGACCTTGAGCTTGTCTAATTCAACTAAAAAATCTGCATTCGCCTTATCTTCTATAAAAATGTGAGAAATAATATCGAGATCCGTAGAGTCTGAAATCTCCTGAATTTCTTTTAGCCACATGTAATAATTACACTTCATCGCAATTTCAAGATTTTGAGCATAAGAATCGATCACCAATACCACATGGAGATCAGCAGCCTCAACGCCGCCCTGAAAGCCCAAAATTGATAATCCCGAAAGAATCGCTATTTTTAAAATAAATTTTTTAAACATAAGCATTTTCCCTGCTTTGATTTATTAGAAAATAATAATAGAATTAGGTTAAGGAATGATAAAGAATCGCAATTATGTTAGGGCAATATGATGATATTCTTCGGGAAAAGTGGACTGGAATTCTTGATTTAAGAGATCTTGGATTTCGCCGGGAGTCGACAGGGATTGCACCTCTTCTACAAGCTCGTGACACCGGACCACACTAGTATGTCGGATCACCTTTTTGATAAGAGGGAGGTTTCTGAGGGAAACAGAGAGTTCATTGATCCCTAATCCAATGAGTAAGGGGGTAAACCGTGGATCCCCTGCAATCTCACCACAAACGCTCACAGGGACCCCATATTGGCTAGCCTGTCCTACCACAAGCTTAAGCATGCGGATAAGGGCTGGATGCATTGGATTATACAGCTTATTGACGGCCTGATTGCTTCGATCCACTGCTAGTAGATACTGAACGAGATCATTGGTCCCAATGGCAATAAAGTCACATTCTTTAGCCAAAAGATCTGCGATCATCGCCGCCGAAGGGACTTCGATCATACATCCGATCCGCACTTTCTTTTCAATCGTCTTCCCACTGTGTGACAATTCATTTTGAACCTCTGCGATCAATTCTTTAGCCTCGATCAATTCTGATAGATCTGAAATCATGGGAAACATGATCGAAACATTCCCTTTTTCGCTGGCCCGAAGAATCGCACGAATTTGAGCGCGAAAAATATCAGGTTCACGCAAAAGAAATCGAATGGCCCGGCAGCCTAAATAAGGATTCCCCTTGTGGGTGGCTTGTTGTTCAATCGTCAACTTATCGCCACCAATATCAAATGTCCGAATAACTATGGGCAAACCTCGCATCTCGCTCACAATACGGCTGTAGATGTCAAATTGTTCCTCTTCCGTAGGAAATTTTTGTTTGGACAAAAAGATGTATTCCGAGCGAAATAGGCCTACGCCAGCTACGCCATATTGATGGAGAAGTTCAATCTCATTCACCATCTCAATATTCGCCACAAGGCCCATTTTGTAACCATCATAGGTTTCAGCTTTAAGAGGGCAAATTTTTTCAAGTTCCTGAAAAGTTGCGTAAATCTGTTTCCGCGCCCGGTGAAATTTTGACAAAGTTTTCTTAGAAGGAAAGAGAATGATATCTCCGGCTTGCGCATCTACAATCACTTCAGTGTTCAGAGCCGATTCAATCAGTTCATAACTCACATTCGCCACATAGGGAATTCCCTTTGCCTTTGCCACAATTGCTGCATGAGACGTGTTTCCACCGGTATCACTGATGATCGCACAAATGTTTTGAAGATCCACTTCAGCGACATCAGAAGCGGCTACTTCATGAGAAAACACAATCGTATTAGGTGGCATTAAGGCTAACGAAGAGCGTTCGGCTCCTCTGAGATGCCCCAACACTCTTCGGGAAATATCAAGGAGATCGCAACCTCTTTCTCGGAAGAAAAGATCTTTAATCTCGTTAAATTTTTTCTGGTATTGAAGCAAAAAACACTGAAATACGTAGTCGGCATTCTTTTTGGTTTTTACGATATTGTCTTTAATTTCGGTGACTAAAATGGGATCATCGAGAAGTTGCAGGTGGGTTTCTAGAATGGCTGCAGCTTCTTGGGAGCGGTCACTCTCCAATTGTTCTTTGAGACGCTGTAAATCTTTCTTGGTATTTTTAAGAGCCTCATCATATCGGTCAAGTTCGTGGGGAACTTCACTTAGGGGAACATCTCGCTGTGGAATTGCCCCATTATCGTGAGTGAATAACGCTAGATTTCCTATAGCAATGCCATGACTGATAGGATTCCCTCGGATCAGAGATTCCCTGGTTTTCACGTTCACTCTGTTTACTCCCCAAACCGATTTTCGAATGCATCCACAAGTTTTTCTAGTGTGTCGCCAGCATCTTCTCCATCCACAGTAATTGTAATTCTGGAATTTCTTCGCGCTGCCAACATTAAGATACTCAGAATGCTTTTTGCGTTGATCGTCTCTTTTTTATGAGTGAAGAACACATCACTTTTGCAATTTTGTAAAAGTTTCACAATTGTAGTTGCTGGTCTTGTGTGCAACCCCAACGCGTTTTTAATTTGAACTTTTTGTATTAATTTAGACATATGATCACCTCGCAGTCATTTCTAACAACTTACGTTTAAATTCTTTTGCAGAATTGTACCCCATATCCTTGAGGCGGTGGTTCAGAGCAATCGTTTCCAGTAGCAAAACGACATCTCTTCCTGGCTTTACAGGTAATATGTGTAAGGGCAGGTCTATCCCCAGGATATCGCAATATTTATCATCTGCTCCCACTCTATCATAAAAGCTATGATCATCCCAAGTCTCAAGTTTCACAACAAGGTCAATACTTTTGTTATTCCGCACGCAAACAGCTCCGTATAAATGAGCCACGTTAATAATTCCAATGCCACGAATTTCCATGTGGTGCTTTGTGAGTTCCGCCCCATAACCTTCTAAGTAGTTCCCTTCACGCTTTTTTACCTTGACGACATCATCGGAAATCAACCTGTGACCTCTTTCGATCAAACCCAATGCTGCTTCACTTTTCCCTACAGAGGAATCCCCTTGAATCAAAACACCAACACCAAAAACTTCCACCAACGTTCCATGCAAAGTCACAGTCGGAGCAAATTCTTCTGTCAGCAAAAGTGTCAGGCGGCTGAGAAGATTCATCGTCTTCATAGGGGTTCTAAAAAGAGGAATCCCATTTTTTTCACAAATCAGAAGAAGTTCCTTTGGCGATCGGTAGCGGCGAGTCACAATGACGGCGGGAGTGTCCTGAGACAATATTGCCTCCAACCGCTCGATCCGTGTTTTTGAATCCAGATCCCGAATGTACTGGATATCCACTTTACCGAAGACCAAAATTCGTTTGCTAGCGTGGTTCTTAAGATAGCCAGTGATCCCCAGGCCGGGCCGATTCGCTTCGGGGACTTTTATCCGGCGTCGCATTCCCCTTTTTCCGACGACGAGTTCTAAACTGAGGTCCTGTCCGTGTTGATCGTAGAGATTTTGAATTGTGTACATGCGCGATTATCCCGT
>JAAKFL010000050.1 GCA_011065065.1 Chlamydiota bacterium
AACGATGAAATTGATCAAAATCTAAAAGTTGATTTTCGAGCAGAAACTTTTCTTCAAAGATTTCGTGCGCTCTTCGTGCCATTTCTAATGCTTCTTTAGGGTGTTCTTGTATCCAGCGCATATATTCATCAATTTGCATGAACATATTTTCTCCGGAAAGGTTCTGATCGATATATAAGACCGAATCTCCAAACTCTTCGATAACAAATGGATTTAAATCGCAGATAATGACAGCAGAAGCTGCCGAAGCTTCGAAAATTCTACCCGAAGGAATCCCATATTTTAGGTGAGTGCTGGAGTGAAGGACCAAGCAAACTCCCATCTCTGAGATGAGATTCAAAACACTTTCGCCGTCAAATTCAATAGGCCCTTTAAAAACCTTGACATACGATCTTCCGGCTTCCGGGTTTCCAAAGAAGTTTGTATAGCTTTTTTGCGCTAACATATCTTGTAATGTTTTGTATCTGATGTCCGAACAACGGTCACCCCATCCACAGAGCAAGTAGAATAAACGGCTTGGTGTCACTTCTTTGTACGGGCGGTACTGGACTAAGGGATACCAGCGTTTTGGATAGATTCGTTGAATGTTATGATCGATATCATCAAATAAAACTTCAGTGTTTTGGTATGCCGTGAGATATCCTGCATAATCGAAATACATTTCCTTCAAATGTCCGCCTGAGCGAAAATAGTGATACTCAGGGTCGAACAGGACGAGATAATCATTTTTCTTTAAGGGGCATTTTTTACCTGGAACCAAGGTTAACGACCAATCGCAATTAAGATCGGAATCTCTGAAGGTAGAAATATAGGAGATCTTTACCTTCCAATTGAGATTTTTGCAAGCAATTCTGATGCGCTCTGCAAACTCACGTTCTCCTTGGAAATGACTCCTGATAAATAGGCTAATTGAATTTGTTGGCATACAATCTTCCTGAGAATAAAGGGGGGATAACCAGAATACTAGTGAGACGTGAAAAATAATTGAAACTAAGATTTTCATGAAGTCCTTATTAGAGTGCTTTGCTGCTAGATTTTGCTCTAAAGAACATATTTTTAACCTAAAAGAAATTAAAAACCAATTCATATATCAGAGCAGGAGCCACTATCGTGAAATAACAGGATGTTTTTAAAGACCGCGAAGATCGCGAAGGCACGAAGAAACCTCAGATTTACTGAGCTTCAAGCACTATCGACTGGTACTAAGAAGAACCCTTGTAGATTATGATTATCATCTTCTAAATTACTTTGTATTAACAATCTCCTACGAATATAAAAAAGCAAATTGTGTGCCAACTTGCTCATCAGCTGACCCGCTGAAGCAGACAGAAGCATTTCGCGACGGAGCACTTTTTCGCAGATCGAGTTCCAAAGTGTTTTATTTTCGAGATTGGCAGTTTCAAATGAAAAAAGTCCCCCCCTTCGCTTATGAATCACCAACGCCGGCAGATACACCTCAGCTGTCTCAAAAAATTTATGATTTGACAAAGACTTCCATGCTCGTCCATCGTTCGTATTGACCCAAATCCCCCGCCACGCACCTATGGGATAGTGAAGCCTTGTAATGGAAAAAGCATGCAGCCACTTCGGCAATTTTTTAATCAGGTAAAATAGTTTCTGAATCGGGCCTCCAGGTTCACAATCTAAAAGTGACATTTGGTAAAGGTTAGGAAGTTTCCCTTCTCCTAATACTCCCGCAAACAGCTCAAACGTCCATCTTGCACAGTTATCGGACTCGATCTGATAAACACGACGCCCTGCAAAACAATTAAAAATCTCTTCACGAATCAACTGCATCAAATTTCTTCCCTCTTCTGGTGTCATATGGACAGGGTAGTAGCCGTGTTGCCGATCAGTGTAATAGACGTTTTCATCAGGGTACATCACACCCGCAAGCATGGTCTGAGTAAACATCTTCAACCCTTCCAGAATATTTCTAGGGAAATTCATACCATATTTTCCAAAGTCATAAATTTTATAGGAACCACGATCCGTCGGAACGGCAATCTGAACAAATGCATGAGTCTTCTCGTAACTCAAATTGATATTTCCCCGAGTGGCATGCGCAGAAACAATCCACTGCCCGTCTGTAATCGGGATCTCGTACCGCTCCTCCGCCTGCTTCTTGGTGATCGTTTCAAAATGAGGCAGCTGGTTCCACCAATCATCTTTGATAAAGTCAATCAGGACATAATCTTTTAAATCTTCGTCCCAATGACCCATCTTAAAGGAGTTCCAATTTGTGACCCCTTCACTAAACACTTCAAGATTCCCAACTTCAAAATACTTTTGAGAAAACACTTCGAAGATTTGATTCAGCGATAATCTGTACCCTCCACGGAATTCAATCATCTTTTCTGGATCTAATATACTTTCACGTTTTCCTTCAAATTTTATTGTCACATGTTTTTCGCCATGAATTTTTTCCAGTCTGACTTGATCCCCAACTCGACCAAGACGATTGCTAAGATCCGATGTGATAATCCACTCAGTAATTCCTGGAAATTCAATGAAGACATCTACTGGATTGTCGTCACGAAGCACCCAAGAGAAAAAATTCTCTTGAAGTGAAGGATATTCGAGAACTAAGTCAACAAATAAAGGATACTGTGCAGCAAACTTCAAACGCTCTTCATCATATTGTGTCAAAAACTGCAACCGAAAAACGTCCTGTTTTTCCTTCCATCTTCGAGCCATCTCCCCCAGTAATCGATACTCCACATACCCCATTAATAGACGAGATGCCCCACCATTTTTTCCACCAAATCGATGTTCAAATCCCACACGATGACGCATCAATTCCCTTAACAGATCGTGACACTGAGGATATTTTCTCAACTTTTTCTCAAGATATTGAGACAGGGTTTGATAAGACATGTGACTCACATCATCGTAATTCTTGGAATCGATCGGTATCCTTTCAATTCTCTTAAAATTCTGGATGCATGACTCAGCAACCCGCTTTAATTGACGAACAGGATAAAACTTGTTCAACACACCATTAAACACACTCTTATCAAAACGCCAATAACCCTTCTCATTGAGAATCAAAGACTTTGAGTTCTCAAGCGCTTCAAACAGTTCTAAAAATGTGTTTTCTAGGTGAAACATGTTTTACTCCTAACTACCTATTTCTTAATTAGTTAAGAACTAGGTACTAGCCACGTTTATTATTATCAAATATTAAAAAGTAGATCTTAGCTAACATTACTACTCCCTCTCTACATTATATTATATGAAATATTTTTTTATTATACATTAAACTACTAAGCTGAGTTCCAAAAAATCAGGTTTCACAAACATATTTTTGTTTAAGCAGAATCCATGCCAAGAATGAACTATAAATTCTAGATTACTGTGCTTCAATAATTTAGAAAATATTAACCTGTATATAATTAAGACAACATTTAAAAAATTTAAATATATTGATTAAATATCACGGAATATGCAAAATCTCGCTCTTTAGTGTATTCAGAAGTTCTTGCGTTGAATGAATCTGATATTTTTATGCATAAACTACTGAACCTTAATTGCAAAGAAACACAAACAAAATGGAGGTACATATGACTAGTACGATAAATACAACAGATTTAATGAATGAAGCAAAACCAGCAGTTGTTAAAGCAGTGATTACTGGAGTAGGTGCAGAAGGAGTTAATTTTGCATTACCGGTAATTGGAGAATTGCTCGGAAGGTCTTTTGCGAGTGGGCCAATATTCATGACGGGGGGAATCGCAGCGGCCATGGTTCTTGCCAGGGAAGTTGCATTAAGACTTTTCAATACTATCTATGCGAACGTTCCCGATTCAATTAAGGGTCAAGTTCCTGAATTCATGAAAAGTGAATACGCTGTAAAGGTCTATGAGTTGGCAACCTATGCAGCGTTTGGTGCCGCAATTGTTCAATTTGGACCGGCAGCTGGCCTCGCATTAACGGTTGAAGAAGTCGTTCGTATCGTGTTATTCACTGTCGCTATTAAAATGATTGGGTGTGATTATTTGATCGAAGACAAACTTCCGAGCTAATTTTAAAAGATTTTTTGATTCAGTGGCGGGTATGTGATATCCGCCATTTTTTTATTGGAGTTTTCATGGAGCCATCTGAACCTGAGGCAATACCTGGATACGTGATTTCCATAATGGAGGGGGTAACATCGGGAGTCATCGCCTTTCAATTTAACATATGTTTAGGTCGATATATTTGTAATCTCTCAAACTATGGAACCGGATTTTATTGTGGGGTGGCAACAGTTCTCCATACTTTGATCATGGCGGATTTTCAACGACCTCGTGACTTTATTAAATCAAAAATCCCCGCACCGTTAAAAAATCGAGTCGCCTTATTGGCTGTGGACACCGCGACATCAACCCTGATTTTAGGCACCAGTGCCTATCTGACGCAGTTTGCGGTTTCCTATTCAGCAGATGAGTTGATTTATTTGTCGTGTTTGACGGAAGGGACTAATTTGATTGTGAGCCAGGGAATCGGCGGAGTGTTCAGGTTTTTGAATTCAGCTTAGTTTTATTCATCTTATACGCATCAACCAGTTTTTGGAGAGGCGATTGCAAAATGCCAAGAAAACCAAAGATTCTTTTTTGAATATATCTTAAAAATTTAACCGCGAAGATCGCGAAGACCGCGAAGATGCGCGAAGACTGGAGCAACCATAGTGATTTTCCGATGAACGTGTCCGATTTGAAGTCTCAAAATGGAACAGATTTTACATTTATAAATATTTTATATTTTTAAGATTGGTTTTACTATATATAACCTCTTTACGCAGTAGATTTTGAAAAAAAATAATTGAAGTTGATCTGTTTCTTCGCGCATCTTCGCGGTCTTCGCGATCTTCGCGGTTAAATTTTAAAGCCACCATAATCCTAAATTTGTTTCGGTGATTTCTGTGGTGAAAATTTATGCTAAAAGAAGTTTTAAACTCACCACCGTTTGTATGAACCTTTTTTCAGGCTCCAAATCGCCAAACTATAAAAACAGATCCATGTAAACAATGTCACCAAAAAGGACTTCCATACACCCACATCAGACACTCCTAGCATCCCATATCTGACCCCATTCACCATGTACAAAAGTGGATTAAACTGCGATAAAATCTGCCAAAACGGATGCAGCTGTTCCAAGGAGAAAAAGACTCCGCCTAAATAAATAAGCGGCAACAAAATAAATGTATTGATCGCGCTCACCTGCTCAAAATTTGTCGCCAACATACACATCGCCAAACCTAAATTCGCAAAAGCCATCCCCCCAATAAATAAGAACACAAATAAAATCCCTGGGTGTTCAATTTGATAAACCCGTTCCTCCATAACCCAAAAGAAAAGAAAACCAACTCCCAAAGTGATTAATCCCACAATCACTCCTCGAAAGATGGCTGCAAGTCCATTCCCCCATGCAATCTGTGACGCACTCAAGGGTGCCATTCTCAAATCCTCAAGTTCTCCCACAAATTTGGAGGTGACGATAGAACCAGAAGCATTGTCCAATGAATTGCGCAATGTGGTCATCATGACTAACCCGGGAATTAAAAAGGCGAGGTAGGAAATCCCATGTCCCACTTCAATTTCGCGTCCAATACTGACGCCAAAAATCAGAAGATATAGCGAACTGCTGATTAGCGGAGTGGCAATGGTTTGAAAAATTACTTTTAAAAACCGACGCACTTCACGTTGAAATACCGTCCAAAATGGGATCCATACACTAGCGTTCATCTTCACGTCCAATGATGCTTTGAAACGCATCTTCTAACTTTCCTTCTCGAATAATAAAATCTTGTATTCCCATAGTATCCATAGGGAGTTCTGAAATCAGTTCCCCCATACTTTTTGATGCTGCAAACCGGAAAATCAATTGATGATCTGATTGACTGATAAGATGCGGATGAGAAATGGGATGAACAGGAGCTTTGAGAACCATCACCACTTCTCGTTCTGTCAGCTCTCTAATCAAATGCTTGGGCTCTCCAAGCAACTTTAACCTTCCCTTATCCAAAAACAAGACACGATCACATAAAGCTTCTGCCTCTTCAAGATAATGGGTTGTCAGTAGAATAGAGACTCCTTCACTTTGCAGCTCTC
Source organism: Chlamydiota bacterium (assembly GCA_011065065.1). Taxonomy (GTDB): domain Bacteria; phylum Chlamydiota; class Chlamydiia; order Chlamydiales; family SLFE01; genus JAAKFL01. The sequence continues at coordinate 6,093 of JAAKFL010000050.1, forward strand.
TGAGAAAATCCCATAAAACTGAACGCAATTCAACATCCACACCTGCTGTTGGTTCATCTAGCAGCAACAATTTTGGTTTGTGAACCAACGACTTGGCAATCATCAGGCGCCGTTTTAACCCACCGCTCAACTCCTTAACCCGTTTGTGACGATGTTCATTAAGAGACAACTTATGAATCAGAAATTCAATTCGGTCCTTATTTTTTAGACAACTATAATAACCTGATTGAATGTAAAGAATTTCTTCCACCGTAAAAAAGCCATGATAAACGAGCTCTTGCGGGACACACCCTGTCAAAAGCTTGGCTTGCTTGGGATGCTGCGTGACATTGTGGTCAAATACCGATACAGATCCCTCAGTGGGTTCTTCCAATGTTGTGATGATGGAAATGATCGAAGTCTTTCCGGCGCCATTCGGGCCTAAAAGACCAAAGATCTCCCCTTCTTTAATCTCAAAAGTGAGATCATCAACGGCACACAATGAACCGTAATGCTTTGTCAGGTGCTCAATTTTTAATGGGTGCGCCATATAAATCCTCGACAGGCTGGGTACCAGCCTGCCGATTTGGGATTTTACATGGTTTCTTTCTGAGATTCAAGCAATCTATACATGGCAGCTTGTGCTAATAGCGTCACTGGCAGAGCTGCAAACCATCCAACGAAGACAATCATCAACCCCAGGAAGACAATCACAGTTGAGACGAACATCATCATAAAGACGTCCCACTTCGTTCCCATGGTAAGATCGCTACTCATTTCCAAGGCCTTAATAGGGCCAACCCCTTTATCGATCATCACAAAAGGCCAGACGAAATATTTGGCTCCCCAGATCACGCCGGGAAAGACAAGCAAAATCGTACCGACCATTACAATGATCGCATAAAAGATTGTAGCTATAATCCATTGAATGATAATTTTGAATCCACTGAACAAGTCCGTAAATGAAGGACTCACTCCATCAACGGCTTTAAGCGAGATCTTATAGACCCCGATAAAGACCACAATTGCCAAAATGGCACTGACTACTTGTATCAAGACTTGCAGTCCCACATGCAGATCGGGAAACACTCCCGAGACAAATCCTGGAATGCACATGAAAACTAAATAGACAATCAAAAAGCCTATATAGGTCCCAATATGCTCCTTCATGAGCGCCCAGCCCTTTTTTACAAGGACTCCGATTGAAAAACCTTTACTTTCCATAACAATTCTCCTTTAATGGCATTTAAACACTCTTCAACCTAAGGTCAAAGATGTTTAAACTGTTTTTTTCTATTTTGATTACCAACTTAATAATGGGATCTCTCCTTTTCTCTGATTCTGATATCGATGTTCCCCAACTTTCTGTTCGGGGGGAAGCGCGCATCCGACGCCCCGCCGATCAACTGACTCTCAACTTGGGAGTCCTCACTGAAGACAAAACGGCTGAAAAAGCCTTGTCCGAAAACAACACGGCCATGCAAAGCGTCATGGACGCCCTGAAAAATGCCGGGCTCTCCCCTTCCGAATATCAAACCGCGACCTTCAACATCCGCCCCATTCTGACTCCGCGCCCTCAAAATCCTCCTCCCGAATGGTATCCCACCGTCATTGGGTTCAGAGTGACGAATAATCTGACGGTTCGGACGGAGAAATTGAATCTCGCAGGGAGTCTCATCGATGCTGCTATTAAGGCCGGAGCCAACACGGTGGACTCTGTTTCTTTCAGTCTGAAAGACTATCCCACTCATCGTGCGGATGCCATCACCCAAGCGACATCGCAAGCCATTGCCGATGCTGAAACGCTTGCTGAAGCGGCCAACATCCAACTCGACAAGGTGTTGAACATCTCTTTGGATGATGCTGTCATCAGACCTAAATCTTATATGGCCTTTCGAACCATGGATGTCTCTGCTTCCATTGAACCAGGAGATGTAGATGTCACGGCAACTGTCACGATTGACTACCAAATTCGCTCTCATTAATTCACCTTATTTGGGATGGCCTTTTCAACTTTCCAAAAACTTTTCATAAAAAATGCCCCATCGGCATTGTTAACATCGACAACTTGCACCTGTTGAAGGTCCAATTCCTTCATAAATCCAATCACCAGAAGAGCGTTGGAAATCAGAACATCCGCGAAATCTCCGCCCCCTAACTCCTCGTCTGTCTTTCCGGCAAGTGGAGTCACGACATCTCTCAGATCCTTAGCTGTAAACGGATTTTTCATGACTAAGGGTTCAATCCCATAACTGAAAATACTTCCCACGCCATAGACTTTTGTATTAGGGTCTTTGATACGATCCTTAAACAGTTGATCGACATTTTTGGCGAGCATGCGGGCATGCTTTTCCGCATCATCCATTTCTTCCAATGTCATGGGATTAGGTGATGAATATTCTTTTACATTACGACTTTGAATGTTTTGAATGATGTAGTTCTTAAATGGAATCGAAGCTTCATGCCCACGGTAGATCTTCATCTCTTCATCAGTTCCCATCATTGTCAACTGCAAGCTTCCTCCCCCAATATCCCAGACTATCATCGTCTTTTCATCCACTGGAACAGTCGCTTCGACAGCCAAAAAACCCAGCTCCCCTTCTAACTTTTGATCAATGATGTAAATAGGAATCCCAGTCTCTTCCGTGATTCTTTTCACAAACTCTTCACCATTTTCGGCCTTACGGAAAGCAGATGTTGCGATCCCGATCACCTTCTGAGCTTGATACTTGATGGCTAACTGTTTGAGCTCTTTAATCGCCTCGATCCCCTGCTGCATCACCTGCTCGTCAAAAACCGCTTGATCGCCTTCAGTCAAAACTTTTTGATAAGAAACGGTTATTTGTGTGTTGACGAGAGTTTTTACGATTTTGTTGTTACTGAGGTCAATTTCAGCCACTCGGAGCTTGGTCGCTCCCGACCCTATATCGATGGCGGCACGGATTACCGTCTGAGTTTTCACCTGATGCAAACCATAATAATACGGGATCAAGCTCGCAAAAATCAGTAACACACCTATTATGAATAACTTAAACGAACGACTTGTATCTGGCATGGTCGACGCTCCTCTTTGTCTGGGAGATAAGAAAATAGCGTGCCAATTAGGGGGAAATGCGTAAAAAAACAGGATAAAAAGGATAGAAAGGATGAACAGGATAGAAAATTTCTAAACGATTTCGTCTAATGAAAATTCTTCACATTTCTTTTGCAATGATTGAAAATGTAAAATTCTGTTCGACATACTGGGATGAGTGATATTTAAACAAGGATCCCCTTTTTCAGAAATCAAACAGTGAGCTATACAATCAAAGATTTTCCAGCTTTTTTTATTTCTTATCTTAAGAAATTTTTGTCGATATTTGTCCATACGTCCATACACCCACAAATTCACTCTTCCGTTCCTTTATTCTTCCTAAGAAACGGAATCGCGAATAACCAACCGAATTTTAAATAATTCGGCTGACGAAACTCATCGATACCAATCGGCATCTCAGTATGCCCCATTTCAGGGTCCTGGCGATAAGTTCCAAAAATGCGGTCCCAAACCGAGAGATTGAAACCAAAGTTTGTATTTCGCTCAATCTTATCGACAGAATGATGAATCCGGTGCATATCGGGTGTCACAATAAACCACCGAAAGATACGATCCATTCCTAAAGGAATGTAAACATTGGTATGCGTAAACATAGAAGTGCCATTCAAAATTACTTCGAAAACGAGGACCGATAGTGGGGTCATCCCAAATGCAATCACTGTGACAATCTTGATTCCCATGGATAAAATCATTTCGATCGGATGAAACCTCACACCTGTTGTCACATCAAAATCGAGGTCGGCATGATGCACTTTATGAAATCTCCATAATGTCGGAACCGCGTGAAACATCACGTGTTGCAGGTAAATCATCACATCCAGAATCAATAGACTGACGACAAAGTTCCACCCACCAGAAAACCCAAAGTAAGAAAACAATCCCCATCCCTTTTCTATAGAAATGAAAGCCATCTCAACGGCCATAAGTGGGAAGATCAGTCGTAAGAGCAAAACATTGACAACGACGATCGCGATATTGCTAAACCATCTCCGCGAAAGATAGCCATATTTTTTGCGGCGTGGAAACAACCACTCCGTGCAAGCCAGGAGCAATAGAAGAATCACAAATGAAGCGACCCGAAATAAATCGGGATGATCGAGAATCCATTGCTGCAACATACACCCTGTGTAAATTGAGTACCCATTTCCAGTCAATTAAAACCCAAGTGTCCACCAATTCTTTATTTAACATCCAAAGAGTTAAGCCATCTTTCGGCGATGGTGTCTCGCTAAAGTCTTAGGACCTTAGCTTCGACACCATCGCCAAAATCTGACCCAACTCTTTGGCGGTAAATGAAGAATTGATGAACACTTGGGTTTAAAAAATCTTGCGAGATAACCTCAAAACCCCTATAATGATACGTTAAATTTATTA
>JAAKFL010000051.1 GCA_011065065.1 Chlamydiota bacterium
CGGACTCGGACACGATTTGCTTAAGTTGACGACATTGAGCGGAGCGGAGGCCTGGAACCATTCAAACATGATATAAAGCCCTGAAAGGGTGGCATATGCCGCGGTCAGTGTCACCCTTTCAGGGCTTTTTTCTTTTGATTCGTTTTCCCAGCCCTCCGCTTCGCTACAGACTGGGCTGACAAATGTCGGGCTTCCAGCCCTGCTGAGTTTACTCAGAAGTGCTGGAACTGAATGTCACTCATCCTGTATATCTTAAATATCCTGCCTATCCTGTAAAATTTTCCAAGGATTGCGGAAATCCCCATCCTATGCTAGCGTCAGCTTTGGGTGGGTCTCCATGAAAATCGTCTCTATCATCACAGCTATTCTTTTCCCAATTTCAGCTTACGCTGGAAACTGCTGCCTCCATTCCCTGACGCTCGAAAGCGCCGAACGAATCGCCCTCGAAAACAATAACGATATCAAAACTCTCCAGCAACTAGTCGCTAAGGCTCAACAAGGACGCCTCGAAGCGGTTTCGAAATGGTTCCCAGAAGTGGTCTTGATCAGCTCGGGCTATAAAACAGAAAAGATTCAAACATTTACGGGAACTCATAGCGCTTTCTTAAGCCAATTCAATGTGACCCAAGCTCTTTTGTCCACAGAAAGATACTTCAATCTTCGCATTTCATCCCTTGTAGTTAAACAACTTAGACTTCTGTTAGATGCGATCATCATCGATGTGATGTATGATATCCGACAGGCTTACTACAGGGTGATCCTCGATTACCAAGATATCGCCACCGCCAAAACCAATATAGACCTGTTTATGGACCTGGCTGAAAAGGAACAGACCAAATACAAAATCGGCACTTCTATCCTTCTGAACGTCAATCAAAGTACCGTCAGAATTGCCAATGCCACAAAGGCTTACTACCAAGCGATCAAAGAATTGAAGGTAGATCTTGACTATCTGACGCAGGTTTTGGGGTATGATCCTGGGACGTTGGATCTCGAGTTGGCTGAAAGAACGATTCCAATCATGAATATTCCCGAGATTGCATCAAAGGTGAACCGAATCGACGAAGTTTTCAGGGATCGATTTCAAAATGGATTCATTTTCAAAGAGGGATATCCCTATACGCAGGAAAAATTGATGCGCAGTGTCTTCACAGCTCAAGAGATAGCCTGCTGGGAAAATACTGCTCTCACTTTCCGCCCGACTCTTCGTTCAAAGGCAACTGATGTCAAAATTGCTGCTGAGTTTGTCGGGAGCAAATGGGGAGAATTTTTACCGGAAGTGAATTTGGAAATGAATTACGGAGGCTACCCGACAAATATGTTGGACAATCCTTCATCCAATTTTCTCAACCAGAAGTTTGACTGGGCCGTGGGATATCGAGTGAATTGGCTATTGTGGGATAGTTTGGGACGCGATCACCGCATCAAACAAGCGATGCACGAGAAGTGTGCCAAGCAATTTGAGTATATGAAAGGAGTTCAAATGGCTTATGCCGATGTCAGACGTCAGATGTTCGATATCGAGGAATCCATTGCCAATTTCGTGACCGCCAAATCAAATGTGAAGCTGGCAGAACAAACTCTGGAACTCGCTCAAAGTTCTCTTGAAATCGGATACATCAACGTCTTTGATTACCAAATCATCATCGATAGTTTAATCCAGGCGATGAATACTCAAAATGAAGCACAATTTGATCTCATTCGTGGTTATTATGGATTGATCCATGCATCCGGAGCTGATTTGATGTATACCCATAAAACTTCAAGATTTGATTTTTAGCAAAGAGAAAGCTCCCGCGATTAGACGATTGTAAGTCCCCTAATATTAATAATATAAGGGGACTTACAATCGTCTAATCCCGGGGCTTTCTCAAAGCCAAAATTTCAAATCTTGAAGTTTTATGGGTATATGACTATAGGTAAATAATGGAAGAAAAAGAAAGATCGTCATACACCATTCCTTTTCTGATTACTCTAGCCTCTGCTGTAGGTCTGGTGGTCATGATTTTTGGCCTTTTCTGGGCATTTTCATGGCGTCACTATGTCTGGACAAATGATGCCAATATCGAAGCTTATGGAACCGATTTGAGTGCCAATGTGACAGAAAAAGTGATCGGAGTATTTGCAGATGAGGGAGATTCAGTCGAAAAAGGACAACTGATTGTTCAATTAGAAAACAATGTCCCACTCGCGAAAAAGGCCGAGATTGAAGCGATGATTATTAGTCTTGAACAAGAAATCTTAGTCAAGCAGGCTTATCTAGAAAAAGTGCGGAATGATTATATTCGGGCAGAAGAAGGGATTCAAGATGCGGTGATTTCTGAGCAGGATTTCGATCACAAGCAAAAAGATTTTGAAATGGCCACTGCCGAGCTTAAATTAGCCATCGCCAACCTTGGAACAGCTCAAAAGCAGCTCGAAGTGATCGAGGCCCAGTTGACCCATTATGCCGTCCATGCTCCTCAAAACGGCACCATTGCTAAAAGGTGGATTTGGTATGGAGATGTGACTTCACCTGGACAAAGTATGTTCACGATGTATGACCTCGAAGACGTTTGGGTCATTGCACGTTTAGAAGAAGAAAAAATTGAATATGTGCGGCTGGGTTCTGAAGTGGAAATCACAATTGACGCTTATCCGGGATATACTTTCACCGGAGAAGTTTTTGCGATAAAAGGAGCCGCTGCATCACAGTTCTCCCTTGTTCCACAAAACAACGCCACGGGAAATTACACAAAAGTGGCCCAACGCGTTCCAATAAAAATCAGTGTCAAAAAACCCAATAATTTTCCTGAAGACAAACCCCTTTATCTCTTCCCAGGCATGTCGGTAGAAGTATGGATCAAAAAATCCTAAACTGGAATACACCCTACCTATACCGGCCAGACCATCCCCTCTGGAAGTTCATCATTGTACTCAATGTGACCTACGGAGGCATGCTTGTTCTGATGGATCTTCTGGCATCCGTAATGGTAATATCGCAGATACAAGGTGCCATGGCGGTCGATTATGATAAAATCATCTGGACAGCACGTGGTGTTCTGTTCGTCCTTGCGATCACTCCCCTTTTCGGACTCCGATTAGCCCGACATTTTGGGTACAAAAAAATCTTCCTAATAGGGTCATTGATATTTTTAACAGGATCTATTTTCACGGCGCTTTCGAGTAATTTTTATGAACTGTTACCAAGTCGTCTCTTCACTGCGGTGGGTGGAGGCCTCATGTCATCTCTAGGATTGCCGATTATCAACCACACAATTCAAGAAGTGGAAAACCGTCGCCCTATTGTCACAGCCTATTCTTCTGTTTCTTTTGGGCTTGGGATTGCTTTAGGGATGATTATGGGAGGCTATTTTGGGCAACTCGGCACATGGAAAATGGTTTTTCTTTCCAATCTCACTCTGGTTCCTCCATTAATGTTGATCACGATTTTATTTCATCCCGAGACTCCCCGCAAAAAACAGCCTCCATACGATATTCTCAGTCTCGTTAGCATCACAGTATTTCTATTAAGTTTATTATTTATCGTCACTCAAGTGAAAGCGGAATGGAATACATTGGCATGGCGATCCACATTTATCATTTCCTGCGCATTAACCTCTGTCTTTAGCCTCATTGTCTTTTTGTGGAACAGCTTGACCCACCCCACTCCTCTCTTTAATCTTAGTTTATTTCTCCATCGCCAATTTTTCCTGGGATGCCTATGCATGTTAGTCGTTGGCTTTATGGTCTTCGGAGTCACCTTAGCAACATTAGGGATATTACAGAATATTTACAATTACGAATGGATTCGGCTAGGATGGTTTATGAGTCTTGTGGGGTTTACCTATTTTGCGGTCGGAGCCATCCCCAGCCTCACTATCCGATGGATCAATCCAAGAGTGTTCATTTACATTGGACTGGGGCTGATCGCCGCCAGCTGTTTTTTATCCCAGTCTATCACCATACAGAGTGACAAGTATGAAATTGGAGCCATTGTGTTTTTGAGGTCTTCGGGAATTGCCTTATCTCTTGGTCCCATTGCTGTGTTATCGCTTTCTGTTTTCGAAGGAGACGCTTATGCAAAAGGATCGTCACTAATTAATTTTATTCGGATGTTGGGCGGAGTCTTCGGAAGCGCGCTGATTCAGTTGATTTCGGCATATCGAATGCCGTTTCATAGCTTGCGTTTTGGGGAAATGGTGAATGTTGAGTCAGCGAGATACCAGCAGTATTTTGCGGAACTATTTACGACGATTACGGAGAAAGGATCCAATCCTGAGTTAGGAGTCCATCAAACCCGTGAACTGATTATCGAGTGGATTACGAGTCAGGCAGAAATCGCTGCGATTTTGGATGCCGAGTATGTTTTGGGATGGGTTGTGATAGGAGTTATGGTCATTTTTGCGACGGCGATGGTGTTTCGGTTTTGGGGGAAATTCATTGTACGATTCTTTGTTCCAAGGCGGATGAGGAAAATTTAACGCAAAGAAGCAAAGGCACAAAGACGCAAAGATTGGTTAACCTGACTTTGGACCGCAGGTCCATGCGCTTTTTAGACGCAGATGGCGCAGATGATCGCAGATTTTTTTACTTTATAAAGTAAAAAAATCTGCGATCATCTGCGCCATCTGCGTCTAAAAGTTCGAGATCACTTCGTGATCAATATCACCGAAGCACCAATCTTTGCGCCTTCGTGTCTTTGCTTCTTTGCGTTAAAATTATTCTCCACTATGCACAATATCATCGACTCTTCTCATCCCCTGCAAAAGCGCGCCTCGTAACTTCTCGCTCTTCTCAAAATCATCAATAATCCTCCAAAAGGCCTCCAAATACTTTTCCTTCAAAACCTCCCTCTCAACATCTTCTCCATGAACTTTACTAATCAACAATGTCAAACACTCACGAAAATACAACAGATTATTTGATTCTAAAAGATATATATCAATTATTTCATAAAGATACTGAGCAACAACCTTGCGATGCTTATGGATCTGTTTTCCTCCCTCTGTCTTATCCACTGCAATTTCTAAAAATCGATTGATGTTCATTAATATCAGAGATTTCACTCTTTTGGGAGCTCTGTGGTAATTCATAAAGGCTAAATCAATAAGCGGCTTCAATATGGAACTTGTCATCATTCGATGCAACCGAAGAAATGAAACTACAAAGTAGTGGGACATGGGATTCTCAATGTCGTCATGATCTAGACAATGACTTCCTCGAGCTTCCTCAAGTTCGTCAATAAACCAATCCATGATCTGACTCCAAATCGTCTTTCGGTCTTTTTCCGATAGTCGTTTTTTTACCGCCAAAAATATGTGATCAAGCAAATTTTCATCCTGAGACAAGTAAGCTTTTCCAATTTGCTTGACTTCATGATGACGATCTTCGGTTCGATACTGATTTAAAAAGTTTGTCGGGACTTCCGCAAGATTCTGAAAAAACGGAACATTCTGAACTGCTATTTCCAAATGGCGACAGGACTCTTTGATACGATCATCATGCTTATCATCCTCAATGAGCGTCTCATAAAAAATAGGTAGAGTGGGAACTAATACAGACATGGGATTTTTCAAAATTTGCTGGGCAATCTGATCAAATCGATCTTCTTTTTCCCCTTCAGGAAATATTGTCCTTGCAGAACTTGCTATTGGTGGAAAATTTACTTCCATGTGTATCCTCCGATCCTAGGTTTCACGCCATAAGACGCGTTGAACTGTTGTTCAAAATTCTACGAGTTTAGAACGCCAAAGGCCTTGTACGGTTATTTTCAATTTATTTTATTCCATCCATTCTGTAAATATAAAGATTATAAACCTTTCCGATACTTTTGATGTTTTTGAATCATGAAACTGAGCAATAATACACAACTTTTATTGACCTTACTTATTCTCATCTCATTCACCACCTCTTCATGTCACCGCCAGAAGTGACACAATATAATATTCACACCTGTCATTGTAGTTGCTGTGGTAAACATGTTAGAGCTGACATCCCCGATGAATGGCGAGGAAAGCATTGCAATTGGAGATGAAATCGTTATAATAAACGCATGAAAAATTCCCTTATCATAAGAAATAGCACCCGTGTCCTTTTGATCAATGACAATAATGAACTTCTATTATTGTGTGCTGAGGATCCTGCTACCACAACCGTTGAAGGAAAATATCACGGAACATATTGGTTTCCACCAGGCGGAGAAATCGAGCCAGGTGAAACCTTTGAAGAAGCTGTTGTTCGTGAACTCCGTGAAGAAACTGGATTAATCGAAGGCGATTATATTTTAGGGCCAATCGTTTGGTTTGGTGAATTCGAATTGATCTTGTATGGGAAACACACTTTATTAAAGCAAAAATTTATTGTGGCACATACGAAATCGGACGCCATATCCCTCCACAATCTCACTGAAGATGAAAAACAAATCATTAAAAAATGTGAATGGTTCTCACTAGAAAAAATTAAAAACTACGATGAAGTGATATACCCAGTCGTGTTGAAAGATCACCTGCCTGGGATCCTTGAGGGCGATTACCCCAAAGACCCCATCGAAATAGATTTGGGAAAGCAACCGGAAGCCAAGTAAAATGGTGTCTTTATGTATTTTAAAGGACAAAAATTAAAAACGTCCTTTTCGTCCTTTCAGACTTAACAACTTACGATCTTATTTGAAACGAATCACGATATCCTTTAAAAAAAAGGGTAGGTCGCAATACCACGCTCTTAATCATTACCCATTCACACCAAATAGGTTAACCAATGTCAAAAACGATTCTGACAATCAATTCGGGCTCTTCGAGCATTAAATCGTCGCTCTATCGATTTAATGATGACGAGACTTTATTGGCTCGCGGCGAGTTGGATCGCATTGGTTTCGATGAAGGGACTTTCCAGATGCTGGATTGGAATGGGAATTGGCTGGTGAATGAAACTTGCAACTTACAGAATCATGGCAAAGCTTTTGAAAAACTATTTTCATGGTTAGAGTCTTCTGGTTTTGAGATTGATGGAATAGGTCATCGTGTGGTTCATGGAGGACCCAACTATCGCTCACATCAGAAAATCGATCAGGATCTTATTGATGTATTGCACAAAATCACCTCAATGAATCCCCTTCATCTCCCTTCGGAAATTCAAGGAATTGAATTCACAAGTCAGGTCTACCCAAAGCTCCCACAAGTGGCTTGCTTTGACACTGCTTTCCATGCAACGCTTCCACTCGAAGCTAAGCTCTATCCAATTCCCAGAAAATTCGCTGATGATGGAATCTTTCGCTACGGATTTCATGGACTGTCTTACGAATATATTCTCCAAGAACTGAAAAATATCCCAGAAAAATTGATCATCGCTCATTTGGGAAACGGAGCCAGCATGGCGGCTGTGAAGGATGGGAAAAGTGTGGATACCACCATGGGATTTACTCCGTCTGCAGGACTGATGATGGGAACGCGGTGCGGTGATATCGATCCCGGAATCCTCATTTACCTGGCCGCACACAAAGGATACAGCGCGGATGATTTAAGAGAAATGGTCAATACCGAAAGTGGTCTGCAAGGGATTTCTGAATTGAGTTCAGACGTGAAAGAGCTGCTCGATCTCGAACACAACAATCAAAAAGCCAAAGAAGCACTCGATCTTTTTTGTTATCGAGCGCGCAAGTATATCGGAGCTCTTGCAGCAGCATTAGGAGGCTGCGACACGCTGGTTTTCACTGCTGGAATCGGAGAACGTTCGGCTGAAATCCGCCAACGAATCTGTTCAGAGCTCGGTTACTTGGGAATTGAAATCGACGACCAAGCCAATCAGAAAAATTCCTCCACGATTTCAACGAAAAATAGTGGAGTGAAAGTTTTAGTAATTAGAACCAACGAAGAGTTGATGATCGCACGTCACACGAACAACATCCTCTTCGCCGAACAAATTTCAAAAGTATAGGAGTCATCCATGACAACAGCAACATTACAAACCAAAGTCTTGACCGATGAAGAACTGGACAAGATCAACCGCTACTTTGAAGCGGCCAACTACCTTTCAGTGGGGCAGATTTATCTGCAAGAAAATGCCCTCTTGAAAGAACCTCTGAAACCTGAACACATTAAACCCAGACTATTAGGACATTTTGGGACATCTCCAGGACTGAATCTGATATACATTCACCTCAATCATCTGATCAATAAATACGACGCGAATGTCATTTACGTCACAGGTCCAGGTCATGGTGGCCCTGCAATTGTCTCCAATGTCTATATGGAAGGGACCTATTCAGAAATCTACCCCGACATCAGTCAAGATTCCGATGGAATGCGAAAATTATTCAGACAATTTTCGACTCCCGGAGGAATCCCCAGCCATGTTAGTCCAGAGACTCCCGGATCGATTCACGAAGGAGGAGAACTCGGCTACTGCTTGCTCCATGCCTACGGAGCTGTCTTTGACAATCCCGATTTGATTGTCGCATGTGTCGTCGGTGATGGTGAAGCGGAGACCGGGCCATGTGAAGGGAGCTGGAAAGGGAATAAATTCCTGAATCCTGAGAGAGATGGCGCCGTTCTTCCTATTTTCCACCTCAACGGCTATAAAATTTCCGGTCCCACAGTGTTGGCCCGTGTTTCCGACAAAGAGCTGCTTGATTACTTCAAAGGACACGGATATGAACCTCATATTGTTGAAGGAGATGATCCTCAACTTGTCCATCAAGCATTCGCTTCGACACTCGACAAGTGTTATCACGATATTCGTTCCTTTCAAAAAGAGGCTCGGACAAACGGATTCAAGAAACGTCCCATCTGGCCGATGATTATTTTGCGTACGCCAAAAGGATGGACAGGTCCTAAAGTTGTCGATGGTCTCCCCATCGAAGGAACCTTCCGCGCTCACCAAGTGCCTCTTGCCGGTGTCCGAGAAAACCCCGAACATTTAAAAATGTTGGAACAATGGATGAAAAGCTATCATCCCGAACAACACTTTGATGAAAACGGACGATTGATTCAAGAGCTTGAGGATTTGGTGCCCAAGGGTGATTTCCGCATGGGGGCTAATCCGGTCGCCAATGGAGGACGACTTCTTATCGATCTTGAACTTCCCGATTACTCGAAATTGGGAATAGAAGTGCCAACTCCGGGCGGTGTCAAAGCGGAGGCCACACGTGTCCTAGGAACTTACATACGCGAAGTCTTCACACTTAACAACGATGAACAAAATTTCCGTCTCTTTTGTCCAGACGAAACCAATTCAAACCGACTCTCTGCCTGCTTTGACGTCACCGATCGATGCAGCACAGCAAAGATTATTGACATCGATGACCATGTCGCCCCAACTGGTCGAGTGATGGAAGTCCTGAGTGAACATTGCTGTCAAGGTTGGCTGGAAGGGTATCTTCTGACTGGACGTCACGGCATCTTCCCCACCTATGAAGCATTCTCCATGGTCATCGACTCCATGCTCAACCAACATGCCAAATGGCTGAAATCCTGCCGGGAAATTCCTTGGAGACATCCCATCGCTTCATTAAACTACCTGCTTACAAGTCATGCATGGAGAAACGACCACAACGGCTATAGTCACCAAGGGCCAGGATTTATTGATACCGTCATGAGCAAAAAAAGTACCGTTACCAGAATCTACCTTCCTCCTGATGCCAACTGTTTACTCAGTGTTGCCGATCACTGCTTTCGTAGCCGAAACTACGTCAACCTCATCATTGCCGGAAAACAAGAACAATACCAATGGCTGACTATTGAAGAAGCCAGAATCCATTGCTCTCGCGGTGCCTCAATTTGGCAATTCGCCAGCAATGATGAAGGAAGTCCCGACATCGTGCTCGCCTGTGCGGGAGATGTTCCCACCATTGAAACATTGGCCGCTGCGTGGTTATTGAGAAAACACATCCCCGGAATTCGTGTAAGAGTCGTCAACGTTGTCGACCTGATGTGCCTAGCTCACCACAAATCACATCCCCATGGAATGGATGAGCTCATGTTCGAAGATCTATTTACTGAGTCCACTCCCGTCATTTTTGCCTTCCATGGATACCCACGTGTAATCCACGAGCTCATTCATGGTCGTGGACGCCACCATCAGTTTCACGTACGAGGATATATGGAAGAAGGAACCACCACAACGCCATTTGACATGGTGGTCTTGAATGAAATGAGCCGTTATCACCTAGCCATTGAAGCCCTTCTCCGGATTCCAAGGCTCCATTCTGAAACCATTGACGCCAGAGAATTCTTCGAAGCCAAGCTCTTCAAACATCACGAATACATACGAGATCATTTTGAGGACATGCCTGAAATACGCAATTGGAGTTGGAGTGGAGAGATTGAAGAAACTGGAAACAAGTGGGAAGTCGGCCAGACCGACTGATCAACAGATTGGCAACTTAAGGCAAGTCAACCACAGAGAACACAGACTCGACTTTAGCATTTCTTTAGCTAAATAACTTTCCATCAGTTGTTTAATGATATCATTTTTTTGGATTATGGTGGCTTTAAAAATTAACCGCGAAGATCGCGAAGGTCGCGAAGAT
>JAAKFL010000052.1 GCA_011065065.1 Chlamydiota bacterium
CAAATCAAAATTTTGGAATCGCTTTTCCCCACTATGAAGATGTTGATGAAAGCGTTATTGATTTCCGCTTACGACCTTAAGCTCCCCGAATCGCTAGCACAAGAAAGAACGCGAAATATTGCCCTGCAATACCTGGACGACTATTTCCATGAACAGATGATCCCTACACTCCTGATTCCTCCTCACCCCAAAACACAAAAAGCCCTTTCAAAAGCTCTTCTGAGAGCGATTCAGATGTTGGTTCCCATTAAAACAGCTCCTGCATTGACGCGGGACCTGATCCTTGCCCTTCAAGTCGAAAAAGCTTTTGTCTCTTGGATCGAAACTCTTCCCTCCACAAAAAAATCTGGAGCTTCACAGGAAAACACCTATTGGAAATCATTAGAGAAAATGAACGCCGAAGAACGACTCATCACCAAAACGGCTATATCAGCACAACTTCTGGTCACAATTATGGGACATCCCCATCCCCTCAATATCCCACAAGCGATGAATTTATTGCTAGACATCGCACATGACGCCTCTCAACTCAAAAACCCAGTAAAAGATATTGCTAAAACCCTCGCAAACACCTTCCTGTATAGCCTCAGAGAGGCATTAGCCGAAACTCCTTCCAACATCCCCCAGATCATTAAAAGCGTGATTTTTATCGGACAGGTTCTCAAACGCACATCGCTGTTGACATCATTACCAGCGAAAGAAATTCTGGAATCCTTCGTCGATTCTCTCGATCCCGAAGAAACAATGATTGATGAAAAAATGGCATCCAGTCTAGAAAGACATTTAAAAGCGGTGGCCCCAAGTCCCACACAAGCGAGAAACTTTGCGAAACTCATTTTGGACAGTGATGCTCCTTTTGAAATATTTGAGGAAGTGTCCGTTTAACCCATGAGGAATTCATGCTACAGGATCATTTGAGACAGCTGGAAGAAAAATTGGAAATCAAAGCAGTCAGTCCTCCTGCAGACCCTAATACCTTCACCATAACCATTGACCCTGAACTGGATGTGACATTTCACAATTTAGAAGATGGGATATTCTTTGAAAGCCAGCTGTGTGAAGTCCCGGAACGGAACCGAGAAGACATCTTCATCATGCTTTCAGAGGCCAATCTTATGGGTCAAGGGAGTCTGAATTCCATTTTTGGGATGACCAAAGACAAGAAACACCTGATTATGACCCATTTTATCGATTATGATGTCTCGTTTCAGCAATTTTATGATATTTTGGAAGATTATGTGAATCTGGCCAAAATCACTCAGGAAGAAATTAAATCCAAAGTATAAAATTATTATATAGTTTATAATAAGAGAAGAATCAGCAGTTTACGCTTTTCCTCGAAAGAGTTGGCACGTCATTTGCTTTATTACCAAATGCGTGATTGATTCAGGTACATGAAATACGATATCATGTTCATGATACGTAATATTAATTAATATGTTATAAAGGATGAGGACATGAGTGCTAAGATTGTAGCGGAAGAAGGAGTATTGAAGGGAGTGACTCTTCCCCTTGAAGGGGCGGAAACGTGGGTTTTGGGACGAGATCCCGATGTGTCACAGATTATCCTTGAGGATCCTTCTGTCTCCAGAAAACATCTAATGTTACGGGTATCCCCTGAAGGAATCATCGCCGAAAATCTTTCTGAAACGAGCCCTATCCTCATAAATGATGCAGAAGTTTCTGAACCCCAACTACTTCAAAGTGGCGACTCCATTAAAATTGGAGATGGGTATTACCGTTATTTAATGGAAGAGAGCGAAGTCATGCTCACTCCAGAAGAACCTATAGTTGAAGAGGAAGTTATTGAAGATGAGAGGGATACGATCTTCGAAGAGGAAGAAGAGCAGAAAGAGCCTCTGGCGGAGATTGACCTTGACTTGAGTGATAGTTCCCCATGGCTCATGAAGGTCGTGTCAGGGCCAAACAATGGGGCACAGTTCTCAATGTATCCCGACACCAGTTATGTAATGGGCAGTGATCCAGGAAATTGTGACATTGTCTTCCACGATGTCAGTGTTTCCCGCCAACACGCCCGTCTCACTGTTTCTAAGGATGGGTCTTTGACCATTGAGGATTTAGGGAGCAGTAATGGGACGTTTATTGAGAGTAAGAAGATTGAAGAGCGTCAGACGTTTTCTCCGAACACCCTCATCTCCTTAGGAACCACTTCATTAATCGTATACGACCGTGAAGGGGAAAGAAGTACGATTGTCTCCCCTCTATTGCCGGAAATCGTCAAAATTCTGCAGCAGCAAGATGAGGAAGTTGAGGTGGAAGGTGTTGAAGAAGCGCCTCAAGTGGAAGAAGAAGTCGAAGAAGTGGCAGTTCCTCCAGAATCACATCAGACCATAGGATCTTTCTTCTTTGTTTCGATCATTACCGGGATTTTCCTTGTTGTGGGAATCGCCACCCTCTTTTTATTCCAAGCAGAAGAAATTGAAGAAACTCCAGTCAACACCAAACAGGTGTTAGAAAACATCGTCAGTGAATCGAAATATCCGAGTGTCAGATATTCCTATAACGCCACTACAGGAAGGTTATTCTTAGTAGGGCACGTGATCAATAGTGTTGACCGTAACCAGCTCATTTATTCAGTGACCGCGCTGCCATTTGTGAGAGAAGTCGACAATAACGTTATTGTTGACGAATTGATTTGGCAGGAGCATAATCATGTGTTAGCGAAGAATCCTGATTGGCGTGGAGTCACCATACACTCTCCTGCACCTGGAAAATTCGTCATTTCGGGCTATATTCAAACCCGGGAGCAAGCTAACAACCTATCGGATTATTTAGGGCAGAACTTCCCATATTTGGAACTTTTAGAACGTCGAATTATTGTGGAAGAAACCATTTTAAATACCACTCAAGTCTTGCTGAAAGATGAGGGGTATAATGCTGTAGACGTCCTCATTTCGAATGGAGCCGTCGTTTTATCTGGGGACGTTCCCTTTGGTGAAAAGGAAAATGTCGGTAAGATTGTGGCTAAAATACGCAAAATGGAGGGCGTTAGAGACGTCAGAACGTATATAACGGAGCTTCCTGCGGCACTATCGATGATCGATTTATCCGATCAATATCAAGTGACGGGCT
This sequence comes from Chlamydiota bacterium, assembly GCA_011065065.1. Lineage (GTDB taxonomy): Bacteria > Chlamydiota > Chlamydiia > Chlamydiales > SLFE01 > JAAKFL01. Next base: position 3,094 of record JAAKFL010000052.1, read on the forward strand.
CATTAACTCAGCCAAGTGGCGAAACAAGCGTCGTCATTAAAGGCAAAATTTTGACGGTAGGGGATAGTTTGGACGGAAGAACGATAAAATCAATTAAATCAGGCGTCATTATGCTAGAAAGCGGTGGCATCAAGTACAGAATTGATTTTAATCAATAAATCGTGTAAAATAATAGTATAGGGCGAAAAGAGGGGTGAATCAGAAATGTTTGGACTTGAGGGAGATAAAAAGGGTAGCGATTTTGTATTCGACTTAGAAACGGAGGTGAAAGATCCCTCTATTGGTCATAAATTGAAGGATAAGGTGACGGCGCGAACGAAAGAAGTGAAGGATATATTACGAAGCGGCGACAATAAAGAGCAATTTGACCAGTTTGGTGTTCTCTTACACGGGTATACATCGCTAAAGAAGGTGATGGCCCGGGTAAGTAAGAAATAAATAAACGTGAGTCAATTCTTTATCTAACTTTAATAAAGAGTTGGTTCAATAAATAATATAATACTCGTTGGAGGGTAGTATGACTGAACGTGAATCATTTGATATAGAGACACTGATCAAAGTCGTCACTGACGCTACGACTAGTGCCAAAAACAAATTGGATGACATCAAGTCTCGAGGGAGTGCTATTAGCATCGGGGACATGTTTGACATGCAGATGTTAATGAACCACCTATCACAGTTGTCAGAAATGTCAACATCGGTGGTGAGCGCTTCGAATACGGCGATATTGTCTATGTCACGTAACGTGAAGGGATAATAGCCAGAACCCTTCGACTGGGTCTCGATCAACAAGACCCGGTCGTTTTGGCGATTATCCGTGTGACAGGGCAATTTGCGCATATGAAATGGGCTTAGTGGTGTAAAACAGGGAAGGCTATGCAAAAGAAAAACTTGGAAGACTTCAAAGATGACTTCCCCTTACTTCTCGAAGCTGGTTTTGTCGCAGTCAAGCAGTTAGACGAGGCGAGTGCCAGACATCTGTTCAATGCGGCGCAGCTGTTAAGCCCAGAGAGCTCAGCTCCACGGATTGGGTTAGGCTACATAGCTTTGAATAAGCTGGAGGTCAAAGAGGCGACAGAGATCTTTACGGAGATCACCGAGGATGAGCCGGAAAATCATCTGGCGATGACATTTCTTGGAATCTGTTATCTTCTGACCAAGGCCAAGAGAAGCCAGGGTGAAAAGATGATCAAGAAGATCATCGAAGAAACCTCTGATGAGACGATTGTCAATTTAGGGAGTATTGCCCTTCAATGGGCAGAAAAGGATTTAAAGAAACTTAAGTCACCGTTCGTAAAATAAAATAATAAAAAGGGTATCAATATGGCATTAGATGGAAAAATAGAACGAGTCGCACCTCTTGATGAGAAAGAGGGACGAATCGATAAAATGGAAACGAAAATCACAGAGCGTACTCAGCCTGTGGAGGGTAAGTTTGAGACCATTATGGACAAAAAGCTACCTGAGCAGGATGCTGCTTTGAAGACGGCCGCTTCCGAAAGACCTAATGTTGAGGATATTGCTCGAGAGCAGGGAAAGGTATCCAATGAGAGAGCCGTTACAAATGACGATCTCGTTGCCAGAACAACCGAGACCTCTCAAAGAATTGAGCAAATTAAGTCTGAGCTGGAGACTCCGAATTTGGAGATTAAGAAGCCAGTAAACAGACTGATGCGCAACAAGTTGACGCATATTGATGACAGCTTACGAATTGCCTTATCCAAAGCTGGCACAGAGCCAGTGGCCGCACCTAAAGTTGCGGGAAAAGAGGCTGTTCCGAATGCTGCCACCAAGTTTTTCGACCACCTCACACACGCACAATATCAGCTCGACCACCTGGGATCATATCTCCAGGCCATGGTAGACACTGACAAGGACTTATCACCCGCGAATATGTTGGCGATTCAGGTGAAAGTGAACCATATTCAGCAAGAGTTGGAATTCTTCACTAACCTTTTGAATAAGTCGCTTGAGTCAACTAAAGCGTTAATGAACGTTCAGGTTTAACGACAAGTTATGTGGCGGAAGGCATTCGTTTGCAAATGATCATACGTGCAAGCATGTCGTGACCGTCACTTTCTACTATATGAGAGATGCCTATGAAAGAGCAGCTTGAAAAGCTTATGGGGGGTCTAGAAGACCTCCAATTAACCACTGTAAATGGACGGATTACCGAGACGGTGGGGATGCTCATCAAAGCCATCGTTCCCAAAGTCAAAATCGGTGAAGTATGCCTCGTGAAGCGGGAGGGGGCAGAGCCCCTGCGAACGGAAGTTGTTGGATTTACCCGCGACGAAGTTTTTTTATCTCCTTTAGGAGAAATGAGCGGGATTGGACCGAACTCAGAAGTGGTCCCAACGCGAATGCCACTCAATATCCGAGTCGGTGACAAGCTTCTTGGACGGGTCTTAAATGGTCTAGGAGAACCCCTAGACACCGATACAAAAGGTCCCCTCGAAACAGACCAAATTTACCCTGTTTGGGCCGCACCTCCCGACCCCCTAAAACGAAAACGAATAAAAGAGCCGATCTCTGTTGGGATCAGGGCCATTGATGCCATCTTAACAACTGGTCTTGGGCAGCGTGTGGGAATCTTTGCTGCTGCAGGTGGAGGTAAGTCCACCCTCCTTGGCATGATCGCCCGAAATGCCGTCGCTGACGTGAACGTGATCAGTCTGATTGGTGAACGGGGACGAGAAGTTCGTGACTTCATTGAAAGAGACTTGGGGCCAGAAGGTTTGGCACGGTCGGTCCTTATCGTTTCGACGTCAGACCAAGCGTCACAGGTGCGATTGAACGCTGCTTACACAGCGACAGCGATTGCGGAGTACTTTAGAGATCAGGGAAAATCTGTCATCTTGATGATGGACTCAATCACCCGTTTTGCAAGGGCATTACGAGAAGTGGGTCTGGCAGCTGGCGAACCCCCGGCACGTGCGGGATATACGCCATCGGTATTCTCAACGCTTCCGAAATTGCTAGAACGTTCAGGTAACTCCGACGTAGGATCGATCACAGCGTTCTACACAATCTTGGTTGCTGGGGATGACATGAACGAACCGGTCGCTGATGAAACACGCTCCATTTTAGACGGACACATTATTTTGTCTCGAGAATTAGCATCTGCTAATCACTTCCCTGCGATCAACATCCTGGACTCTGTGAGTCGTGTCATGCCCGCGGTTACCACAGAAGAACACCAAAAACTGGCAGGAAAAATTCGGGAAGTGCTCGCCAACTACAAGAAAAATGAGCTGTTAATTAAGATCGGAGAATACAAGCGTGGTGCCGACAAAATGGGAGACTTTGCTATTGATTATATCGACAAAGTGACCAACTTCTTGAAGCAGGGAATGGATGAAAAATGCTCTTGGGAAGAGACAATGCAGCTTTTAAAAGGGATATTTAAGTAATAGACGATTATGGCTGATGCGAGACTCACTTACCCCCTTGAACAAGTCCTGGAGCTGAAAGAGAGACGTGTCAAGGCTGCTGAGAAAAAAGTTAAAGAAGCTCTTGAAGCTTTAGAAAAAGAGAAGGTAATTCTCAAACAAAAGGAAAAAGCGCGAGACAAAGTCTTGAAACACCGCAATGACAAACTAGCACAATTGCGGGCAGAAATGGACCTTGTCGATACCACAACAACAGCTGCGAAAATCCAGCAGATGAAGGACTACTTAAAAGTGGTCGCGATGAAACTCGAAGATGAGGAAAAAAAAGTAGAGGAACAACAAAAACAAGTCGAAGCTGCAGAAGAGGCTGTGGAACAAGCCAAAGAGGAGCTCCGATTAAGAAGACTTGAAGTAGAAAAGTTGAACATCCACAAAAAAGACTGGCTAAAAATTATGAAAGACGAGCTCAGACGGGAAGAAGAGCGTGAATTTGACGAATTGGGAAGCGTGATCTATCAGCTGCATAAGAGAAAAGCTAGTAAGGAGTAAATTATGCAACCTTTTGACCCCAAATTATACGATAATCAAAATTCTCCGGAACGAAAACCGCCGCGGGTTTCTACGGACAGAGCTGTCGACAAACCCGGCGAAGCGGATGAAGGAAGAAGAGGAAAAGCAAAAAAGTTTAAGCTCGACGACGGCGAAAAATCCAAGAAACGAGAAGGTAAAACAGAGAAAAAAGAAGAAAAAGAACTTCCTTCTGCATTCAGTCTCGCCACAACGGCACCGAAGAAAAAAATTGGAGAAAAGCGTGAAGATGAAAAACCAGCCGACGACGTCGCTGAAGAAGAATTATTAGAGAAGGAAAAGAAATCCAAGCAATCTGTCCAAGCGCGAGAAAAATCTGACCTCGCACAACCTCAAATGCAAGATCAAATGAAAGCGAGTGCTTTGATGGGAGCCGAGCAAACAGGTAGCGTCGCAAAGACTTCGAAAGCACAGATGGATTTATTGATGAAGCTTTTGGTCGATTCCGTCACTCAAATGAAGACTGATGGAAAAACCGAAACCACTGTTGTGCTGAAGCATCCTCCACTTTTTGCCGGGGCGAAATTGACTTTGACCGCTTTTGATACCGCCAAGGGAGAATTCAACGTCACATTTAGTGAATTAACGGCACAGGCCAAACAGCTTCTCGACATGCAGCAGGCGAAGGAATCTTTGATGCGGCATCTTGAGGAAAAAGGGTATGTGCTGCACATTATGGTTACGACCACGGAAAAGGAAGAGACTTTGTTGACTGCTGAAGCGGAGAAGTTCGAGCGAGAGCGAGAAGAAGAGCGGGAGCGAGAAGGCGAGCGAGAGAAGCGAGAGCAAGAGGATCAATAAAAGCACAGAGTGACACAGAGACGAGCACAGAGAGACACAGAGATTGGTGTCTTTCTGTACTCGTCTCTGTGTAACATGGACTGAATGGACATTGAATAAAATGCTATCCGTTTAATCAATGCAAATTTACAATTAATGTTATCATTTTTTTTGTCCTTTTGTCCTTTTCGTCCTTTTCGCAAAAAGCGTTAAAAATAAAGATTTTACTCATCCGGCCCAAGGTAACAAAATTCTTTCACCTTTCAAAAAAAATACTTATCCATCACAATTAAAGTAGAGAACAGGAGATACCCCGTGACTTCAGATACCGCAGTCCCATACGAGTGGCTCAAATCGATAGACCCTGAGCTTCTAGAACTTGACAGCCATCCTCTATTTGGGTTTTGTCCCGCTTTTCCCTGGGAGAAATTTTCACAAAATCTTGCTAAATCCTTTGATATTGAATCCCTTGAGATCAAACCCGGAGAACTCCGTTGGCGAGAGAAATCAGAGCTCTTTCACGATCTCGGCGATAATCTCCATGTTCAACAGGTGACCCTATCAACTATCGACGGGACGCTCACATTTGTCATTGACATGGAAGATCTTCGGTTCCTGATGTTTGCACTGCTTCAACATAAACCACCGACTGAACTCATGATTTATGACCAAGAGGTTGAAGAGGGGTTCTACCGATACCTGGCGTTAGAGACAGTGCGCTGTTTTTGTGAATCGGATTTTGACAAAACGCTGAATCCCCATCTATTGAAAGAAACATCGTTACCTGAAGAGGCATCACTTGGTTGGGACATCCAAATTTCGATTTTAAACCGTACAGCAGTGGCCCGTCTTTTCATTTCCCCCGAATTTCAAAAATCATTCAAGACGCACTACGCCGAAAGGACTTTATCAACTCCTGTCAGTCAGGAATTATTGAAAAAAGCGGAAACCACGCTTCACTTGGAAGTGGGTAAGGTGAATTTATCTCAAGAAGAATTAAAAGAGCTGAATGAAGGTGATCTGGTATTACTCGACCAATGCTACGTTGATCCCGAGGAGAAAAAAGGTCAGGTGATCCTCACTCTCAATGGAATCCCCAAGATAAGAGCCTCCTTCGAGAATAATACCATATCAGTCATGGAAACCCCCCTCTTTCACGAAGATATAAGTCCTTTAGTTAAAGAAAAAGGAGAAGAGACAGATGGATAAAGAGCCAGAAGACGAAGAATTTGCATTCGAGGACTATGAAGAAACCGAAGATGAGAAGCTGGATTTACCTGATCTCGAATCTGAACTTGAAGAAGAATCTGAACTTGAAGAAGACACAGAACTTGAAGAGGAAGAAGAAGTTGAAGCAGAAGCTTTAGAAGAACCAGAAGCTGTCGCTGAAGCTGAGGAGGAACCTGCAGCGGAAGAGCCAACACCCGAGCCTGAACCAGCCCCTGCTGAGGCTCCTGCTGCCAAGATTACAGCAGCTCCGGCTCCGGAAGAGATCTCACGCGACGAGATATCCCTTCCCCTTACAATTGAGGTAGGACGCTTAAACATTTCCATGGAAAAACTTCTTCAGCTCCAACAAGGAAACTTACTCGAGCTCTCTGTCAGCCCAGATAGTGGTGTGGATCTTGTCATCAATGGCAAGTGTATTGGGAAAGGCGAACTTTTGAAAGTCGGAGAAAACATAGGCGTCCGAATTTTGCAACTCAGCTAAGTTAAATGAATACTAATAACTTTTATAAACGCGAGACGAATCCCGGAACACCTGGGGCTTCTGAGCCTCCTCCTTCAAAAATGCCCGAAAACATTCATGGGTATAAGATCCGGGGGTTCCTTAAAAAGGGTGGAATGAGCACCATTTACTTGGGGACTCACCCTGAAACTCAGGAACCTGTTGCCATTAAAGTTCTTTCGCCCAAGTATTTGAAAGATGAAGAGGTGATCCAACGTTTTTTTCGGGAATCGGATATTATTGCCCTTGCGGACCATCCCAACATTGTCAAATTGTACAGTCAAGGAGAGTGGGAAAGGGGGCTTTACATCGCCATGGAGTATATTGAAGGGACTTCGCTTTACCAATATTTACAGGAGACGACACTATCTCTAAAAGAAGCTCTAGAAATTTCACTCCAAATTGCTTATGCCATCTGCCATTTACACTCACATGGTGTCATCCACAGGGACCTCAAATTAGAAAACATTTTAGTGACCAAAGAGGGGCAGGTGAAGGTCATTGACTTTGGCATTGCCCAGCTTTTGGATGAGCAGCAACCTGGGCGACGTCCCCGACGGCAGATTATTGGAACACCGATTTACATGAGTCCCGAGCAAAAGTTGAATCCCGAATCGGTTTCTTATCCCTCGGACATATATTCTCTTGGAATCATCACATATGAGTTGGTTTTGGGGCGGACAAACCACGGCAAAGTCCACCTAAGAAATATGCCTGTGAAATTACAGCCAATCCTTTCTAAAAGTTTACAACC
>JAAKFL010000053.1 GCA_011065065.1 Chlamydiota bacterium
ATCCCACTACAGAAGATTATTTAATGATTGACCAATTCCTTGAAGACAAAAAGAATGAATTAGTTGCTGTTCCACATCATCTTAGACCATTCAAAAATGATTACTTAAATAAAGAGTTTTATGCCTGGATTACTTATCGCTCCCCAAAAAATTTATTCGCTCCCGAAGATCTAAGAGGGCTTCATATTGATTATCTAGGAAATGATCCCAGTATTAAAGATAAATGTGTGATATGCTATGTCACATGCAATAAAAAGGGAGAGCGCAACTACATTCGAGGATTAAAGTATCTGAAAAAAGCTCTTAAAAAAATTAAATTTGAAGGCCATCTCATTTATTATATCGGGGGGTACCCAGGCTTGAATAGAGGGCGTTTACTTTATGCGGATGTTCCTTATGCATTTAAAACATTTCTTTTTGAAGAGGCCAAAGACATGGGTTATCATCAGGCTCTATGGCTTGATTCTTGTTGCGTTCCCCTGAGAAGCATCACCCCTCTCTTTGAACATATTGAAATGAAAGGTATCGGCTTTCGAAGCCTAGTACCTTTATTTTGGACACCCCTTTGTGAAGGATTCAAATCATTAATGCCAGAATTTAATATATCTGAGAAAAAATCTTATATATCACAAACAACCCAAGTCATCGGAATAAACTTTGATAGTGAAATTGGCGAATCTTTTTTAAAAAGAATGATACAACTGATTAATAAAAAAATTCCATTTTTGATTGGTACCGATCCTCCTCTTACCTTTCTTGTTTATGACTTGAATCTTCAAAGTAAGCAGTTTCCAGACCATTGGATCGCAGAGCTTGCATGGAATAGCATTGATTATGAAGGTTGGAAAAATAAGCACCCCCAAGCCATGATTTGTCATAATTATGCTCTCGTTCAAGAAGAAATAGAAATACCAGAAAATCTTTTTGATTAGTTTGTTAATTTAAGCAACAAGCGGGATTAACTTACAATTGATTGTTATCCTCTCACATGCAGTATCTTATGCAGAAAGAGGTAGGAATTCACCAAGAATATTATCAAATTTCTGCCATGGAAAAGTTCGAAGACCGTCCCATGTCTCACGTTTTTCGAATTTTATTCCATGTCATACAATTAGAGCTATTTAAGCAAATATAGAACGAAAATTTCTACACCTGAATAGTTACTATTTTGCTTTCCCTCAGATTTAATTACGCCCAGATTAATTTCCCCAAGGTAACAAAACTATGTTGCCGGATACTTCGTTGTTTGCAATCAAGCGGTGGGCTTCGCTAGCTTGGCTTAAAGGAAGTGTGCGGTCAAGCACAGCCTTAACTTTGCCTTGACGAATGAGCTCTAAGCCGAATTCAAGGTCTTCAGTGTCGCTTGCCATTGAGCCGCGTAACTCTTTCTGAGTGAAGAAAAGGGATCGAATGTCAAATTTAACCTCATGGCCAGCAGCAAAACCAAAGGCAACAATTATCCCCATTGGCCTTGCGGCTTCAATGCTTTTGGCCAAAACATCTCCCGCCAAGTTATCGATGACGACATCAGCACCTTGGCCTCCAGTCCATTCTTTCACACGTTCAACCAAATCTTCATTGCTCATGTTGATAATTAAATCAGCGCCTGCCTTCTTAGCAGTTTCACCCTTGGCATCGCTACGAACGGTCGTGGCGACATCTGCACCGATGGCCTTTGCCACTTGGATCAGCATACTCCCTGAGCCGGAAGCACCTGAGTGAATCAGTACTTTATCTCCAGCCTTTACTTTCCCGATTTGTTTAAGAGCATGTACCGCCGTTGATAAAACAACCGGAAGCGTAGCCACTTCTTCGGGCTGTAGTCCTGTATTATCTTTGACGACAGCGTATACTGGCACTTCCATGTATTGTGCATAAGTACCTGATATGTGTAATCCTGGTAAGGCAAAGCTTGGTGCAGCAATGGTGGGCCGAACATTAGTTTCTTCTTCTTTTTGAGGATATCCCGGTGCCACAAGGACTCGTTCACCAATTTTAAATCCGGTAACTCCTTCACCTAATTCCGCCACCTCTCCCGCAGCATCAGCACCTAAAATATGAGGGAAAGAAAGTTCAGGTACGATCGTTCCCTTGCGAATGTAGTGATCAAGACGATTGACGCCAGCGGCCAGCACCTTAATCAGGAGGTGTCCCGCCCGCGGTTTTGGAGTATCGATATCTTCATATTTGAGAACATCGAAATCACCGAATTCTTTAATCACAGCAGCTTTCATCTTCATAAATTTGATCCTTCTTGTAATGGTTTATGAGTTCAAATCCCTGGCCATCGGAAAATCTAGCTCAACGCTAGGTAGTTGCTAAAGATATGCAGAGCAATATGTCTGATCAGTTTAATGAGCACCCTTTTTACTTAATTTCCAAAATTTAAAAAAAATACAGAAACAAATCAAGTTTAAAAAAAAACAGGCGGTAAAATCTGAGAAATTGGAAATTTCAGTAAAACTTACTGATGATGATCATATGAGTGTGATTCCTAACCAAGGTCATGTTCTCATTTCTCGGTCTCCTGCGGCCTCTGAAATGGTTATCAAGTGGTTATCAAGTGGTTATCAAGTGGTTATCAAGTGGTTATCAAGTGGTTATCAAGTGGTTATTTGATAGGCCGCTCTAATTCAACAGTCGACAATGATTTCATATCGTAAATATGTCCTTCTGTAAAAGGATATATTTTTCTATTTTGTCCTTGTTAAAAAGGACATAAATTTAAAATCTTTCCTTGCAGATAAGGACACATTTTGATATAAATAAGGTTATGGAAGCGATCCTTACTATTTTATTAGAAGAGTTTTTTGATCAATTGCCGGGAAAGGCTGATAGTGTAAAGAGGGAGATGGAGTTTCCTGATGTCCCTGGTATGATAAATGTTGCCATTGGTGTTCGTCGTTCAGGAAAGACCTATTTAATATATCAAAAGATACGAGAACTTCTTGGACGAGGAGTATCGAGAGAACAAATTCTTTTCATCAATTTCGAAGATGATCGCCTATTGCCTATGAGTCAGAAGCAGTTGGTCGGACTTTTAGAGACATTTTACACACTTTATCCAGAAAACCATGACCGTGAATGTTATCTTTTTCTCGATGAAATTCAAAATGTAGATGGTTGGCCGCTTGTGGTCCGGCGTTTTTTTGACACTAAAAATGTTCGGATTTATTTAACAGGTTCATCCGCTAAATTATTGAGTAAAGAGATTTCAACTTCCTTACGCGGTCGTTCTATCTCCACTGATGTGTGGCCATATAGTTTTCGAGAATATTGGGAGGCTCAAGGAATTTCTCGTGCCCGTCCTCCGATTGGAAAAAAAAAGTTAGACCAATTTTACCAACATCTTTGTCGATATTTCTCAATAGGTGGGTTCCCTGCTATTCAGGCCTTGCATGAGAATGAACGTCGGACCGTTTTGCAAAGTTACGTGGATGCAGTGATTTTCAGAGATGTCGTCGAACGCTACAAAATCACAAATACATCCCTGATAAAATATTTGATCAAAACATTGATTAAAAATGTGGCAACGCCATTTACGGCTAATAAATTTTACCGGGATGCGAAAAGTCAAGGGATGGAAATCGCCAAGGACACAGTTTATGAATATTTAGACTACATTGAAGATGCGTTTTTAATATTTAAGGTTCCAATTTTTTCTGAGTCTATTCGGAAAATGCAAGTAAATCCTAAGAAAATTTACATAGTTGATAATGGTTTGGTTTGTGCGAATCGATTAGGGATTTCTTTAAAAATGGGTCATCTTTTTGAAAATCAAGTTTACTTAGATTTGAGGCGACAAGGGAAAAAAATTCACTACTATAAAACTGAGGAAGGGTATGAAATTGATTTTGTTGCGGAAAACCGAGAAGGGGCACAGGAATTGATTCAGGTTGTTTGGGATGTGAGTGACGCTAAGACTCTTGAACGAGAGGAGAGGGCATTGCTTCATGCCGAAAGAGAGCTTGGCATAAAGGGGAGAATTTTGACGCCTCGGGACTATTTAATTGAATCAATTCGCAGCTAGTACCCTATCCACTTGGCAAAATAAAGTGGATAGGGTACTAGTACTCTGTATCATTTGGATATTTTTGATAGTATATTTACGTTGGAGTATTCTAGTGTACTGTCACCTCTATCCTAAATGAGGGGTTTCCTCTGAGGTGGAACTAGTACCCTATCAACTTTATTTTGCCAAGTGGGGCCGCGGGAGCTTTGACGCAGTCCCACTTGGCAAAATAAAGTTGATAGGGTACTAGCCATAAAAAGACCTTTAAAAAAATTTAAATCACTTAAAATCAAAGACTTAGCAAATTAGTAGAAAAACTAGATATTGATAATAAAATTCATTAAGTTTATTATTATAATTATAGTTTAAATAAATTATTTGTTAATCACTTAATTAAAATAAGGAGGGGTATTATGGACCCATCATCTTCAGTAGGGCGTGTCGTCCCAAAAGTAGTCAATCAACTAAACCAAGTTGCAAAAGAGGTTCAAAAAGGGAAATGGGAAGGTCATGAGAATGACTTATCGATGAAAATTCGTGAGTTAATTTCTGATGCTTCACGAGATACTGGCCCTCATAAGGCCTTTGAAGCTTCTGTGATTACACTGATCGATGCTTTGACAGCCATGGATACCAAGAGTGCGGTGGTCAAAAAAACAATCGGTCAATTAAACAGTGTCATTCGTGGGGAAAGTTCGGTGGTGGATCTGAAACGCCTTCCGTCGGATACAGACGAAGAAATACAAGAGTCTATCCAGATATTTAGAAATTTAATCGAACAGGAAAAGCCAAACGCTGTCGAGTCTTTTGTTGAGTGGATGGAATACTCTGGGATGAGTGCATCGCAACTTAACCTTTCTAAGGAAGAGTGGCTCATGGTTGCACCTCATTTAACGGTATTAGAATTTAATGTGGATAACTTTTCAGAAGAAGACGTTCAAGAGATCATTTCAAATTGTCATAACCTTAAACAGTTAGATTTACAAACGGATTCAATTAAAACAACACCCGAACTCCCCAGGGGATTGGAATTTTTTACTTTGGCATTTAGCAATAAACTCATCAGCGTGTCGTCATTGAATGAAGGTTTGCAACAATTTTCATGTTTCAGCAATGAAAGGCTGAATTCATTACCTGCAGTTCTACCTAATAGCATAACAAAGTTCCATTGCGTCGATCACCCCTACGTAAAAACAATACCTGAACTTCACGAAGGAATCACCTCGGTTAAACTCTCTGGGTGTGGAATAGAAGACTTGCCCTCATTGCCCAGTTCTCTTAAAATTCTTGAAATGAGTGATTGTGAAAATATCAAAAACATCAAGGCATTACCGGATAACTTAGAAGATCTGGATGTCTCTCGGTGTGATGCACTTGTCACGATTCCATTTCCTCTTCCGGAAAGCATGAAACTGCTGACAATAAGCTGGTGCTCATCATTAGTTTTACCTGATACGTTTGCATCAGAAAAACCACCTGGATTAAAGGTGGTGAAATAAGTTTATTTAAGTAACTTATTTTAAAGTATTTGGAATTACAGCCTATGGCTATCTCTAATATAATCGGTTATTAGCAAGGCCTCATCACAAAAGTTTACTACAGAGCAAAGAGAGAACTCTGTAGTGGATTCATGTAAAAACACTTATTAACAGATTTTTTAAGTTTTTTAGGTTATTTTTATTAAAAAATAACAAAATTATTAAAAAACGACTGTTTTAAAATAATTTACATTAAAATAAATATTATATAGAATAGTAAGTAGTACTAATTTTTTTTAAGTCATAATTATACAAAGCGCTTATTTCGGATCTTTATTTATTAATGATTTAAACGCTTTTAGGAGGATTATCATGGGTTTAGAAGGAGTAGGTAGACCATCAATTCCAGAAGAACCAGGGAAATTAGGTGGGACTGAGAATCAGGCTAATTTAGAGCAAATCGATGAAAAAGTGAAGGCGTTGGAGACGAAAGTCTTTCAACAGACAGAGCAAACAGAGGGACCCCAAGGGAAGAAGTATGTTCCGCAAAAGCAGATGGCAAAAACTTCGCAGAAGGAGTATCCACGGGGTTTACAAAGAAGGATTAAGAGTCTAAGAAAAAACTTAGATGCCGCAAAGGAGAACAAGAATGTGACAGCAAAAGAAATAAAAAAAATGGACAGGAGTCTTGGGAAAGCAGAAAATGTACTTAGAGTAGCAAATCTGGGGATCAGGGATGATATTTCGATTCGAGAGGCTCCAAAAAAACCATCAGGAAAAGTAGGGATAAGTCATGAAGCCCCCAGAGGTTATAGCCCAGATGAGCGGGATAGAATTTTAAGTCGTGGGGCTGACATTAGAACGGCGCAGGGGATTAATGCTGAAGTGTTCTCTGCCACTGTGAATGCATGTCTTGTGAGTCATATGGCGAAGTTAGAATCACCTGTTTTTTCGACAGTTTCCGAATCTGCTGGGACTTTATCTCCTCAGGAACAATTTATTGGGGTTATGAATACGATTGAAAAGTTATTGGATAGTGGAAACTTTGAGGATGAGTCTACTTGCGAAATGGCGAATAAGCTTGCAAATCAGTTAGGTTTTACATTTAGTTATGAAAACGGGGGTGTGGGGAGTTTTAGTCAGCCTGGATGGAATTCAGAATGGAATGATATCGGTGGTAAAGATGCGTTTGCGCCTGATAGTCCAGATAATGACCAAGTCAAGGAGTCCTTTAAAGAAATGCTGACTTATTTTAAAGCTAATGCCCCGGATCAATTTGGTGGAGGGGAGCGTCATGTAGGAGGTCGCGAATTTGCCTGCATTCAAACCGCTTGTACGGTTGGAATGTTATTAAATGATTATGTATTAGAACAGGCTTATTCTTCGGACGTTCGAGATCAATTAGCATCAATCATGTCGGATGAAAATTTAATCCATAGTGATTTTGATATGGATTCAATTGATTCGGTTAAAGACAGTATGCGGCAAAATCCTCTTTTAGCTGAGATAAAAAATAGTGTATATAACGAAAAAATCTCAAAAAGGTTGAATGTTCAAAAAAATAAAGACAGGTTGGTCGGTTTAATTAAAAAAGAGCTGAAGACTTTAGATACAGGGAATAAGCTCAGTGATAAAGAATTGAATGAATTATCTAACAAAGTTTTTGATAATTTTAGTTCACGGGTGGTAGACATAAAACACAAGACATTTAAGACTGGAGCAAGAGGTCGACTTCCCTTCCAGAGAGGGTCTGCTCTTGGAAAAAATTTAGGTAAAACGCTTGCGGGGGAAAGAGGGCTTCATTATTCCATGGCTGATCAGCCCAACCGGGCAAACGATCAGCTTTCCAATGATTGGACGAAAGCAACATTTGGAGATGATTTAAAGGTTAGCGATTTTTTTGAAGCTACTGAAGGTAAACATGGAATTTTAAAACATAAACCGGGCCCTTTGCGCCCTTTGCGTTATGGAAGTGGTTTAGCTACCAGTGTTGCCGAAGTGCTGGATCCAGGCACATTATTACGTGGCGCGATTGAGGATACGATTTCGGCTCAAAATCTACTAAAAGGTGATCCATACTTCAGTTTTAAGGAAATTCAGCATTTGGAAGATAAAGTAATGACTTTAGAAAAAGCTGGGGAAGATGTGGGCTCGGCTGAATTTAAAAAAGGGTTTCAAGAGATTGTGGGTAATATAGACATCCCATTCAATTCACTCACAAAGCAAAAAATCAAGTTGCAAAAGTTTGCAGAGATGGATTCTGTCGCTCAAATCATGTATAACAATGATATTCGGGCGATATGTAGCATTTCTGGGACAACCGTAGATGTCATACTGGGTCAAACTTCGATTATGGGTAAAGAAAAAGTCAAAGAGCTCTTACTTCCTCTTCTCAATCATTTAGAAGGAAAAGGAAAAGAGCCAGGACTTAACTCAGAAGAAGGGCAAAAGTTCAGAGAATTTGCAACATCTATTGCGTCATTTATGCAGACGGGGCAGTACCATACAGCTGGAGAAGTGATTGGGGGTTTGTATATGGCTGCAAAGGGGCTGCATTGTACTCCTAAAGAATTTCAGGATATTGATAAAACAGTTGGTGAGTTTTCAAAATTGATGAGTGAGTTTTCTAAAAGTCCGGAAGAATTTCTTGCTGTCAATGATTTAGATAAACAAAAAATCAAAAAAGGTAAGAAAGGATTTAAGAAAATGGTTGTGGCTGCAGAGAAAGAGAGAATCGCGCAACGTTCAGCAGATGTAGAATCGATGACCGCTCCGGCATCGAAGAAAAAACCTTCAAAACACTGAGTTAAGAGGAGGATTTAAATTCTCCTCTTATTTTTTCTAGACAATTAAAATGGCCGTATTTAGTGGACTTCAATACGTTGAGACAATTTTTTGGGATAGAACATTCCGTTGGCTTGGAAAATTCGGCTCTTCATGAAGTCATCGACTTCCAAGGGGCTGGCTTTGAGATGCTCCTTCGTAAGATTGGGTGAAGAAAATTCTCGATTAATGGTGTCAATGATTTCGAGACTCTGTAGCTTCACAATGTCAGGCAACACTTGCAACAAGTGATTCTTTGAGGAAAACGTGGCCGAGGTCACCAGCAACATGCTGTGAAGGTCGAGTGGAATAAACTCCTCGGGGACAATCGGTGTCCCTGATTCCCAATCAGTATGGATCCCTGCATATAAACTGATCGAGATGACGATATCCGCATCCTCGAAGTCGAAATGAGTCATAGCTCCATGGCTGAGGGTGACGAGATTGTCCGCTATCTTATAAGCCCGCTCACCAATCCGCATAGGTTCCAGGTCCCAAAGACAGGTTTCAATGATTCTTTCGATCAAATCAAGATGCGCAGGACCTGAACTGTTGCGGTGAACATGAACCCTAATGTTTTTTGGTTTCTCAAATTGCGTCAGATAGTAACGAAGTACCTGGGCTTGGACTAAGACTGTTTGAGGCTCATTATAGTCTGGAAGCGAAGATTCTTTGAGCACATAGGGATTGACCATCGTGATTTCATCCAGATCAGTCTGATTGTGGAAGGGCCGATCCAAAACAAAACCAAAATTGACCCAAATTTGATCAGGTTTCAAAACCCGCTTGGGAATCACTCCACCTTCAATATTCAAACCATCTCCATACTGATGCAGGTTGCTTAAGTACTCCGCGTTCACAGAGCCAGTGATCAAGATCAATAATAATAGTGTTTGTCTAAACATAGAAACCTCCTTGTTGTATTTTTAGATTGACAGAAGGTTTATGATTAGTAAAATTATACGTTTTTATGGAAGCTATAAGGAGAACTAATAATGAATCTTCTGCATATTCGTTATTTTTACGATACGGTTCGTTTGGGGAGTGTCTCTCTTGCAGCGAAAGCAAATTTCGTCACTCAATCTGCAGTGAGTCAGGGGATCATGAAATTTGAAAGAGTCTTGGGTGCGGAATTGCTGACTCACTGTCGTAATCGGATCAAAGTGACATCGAGGGGCGAAAAAGTATTTCACTCTTGCCAACAAGTGATGCGATCGATGACAGAACTTGAAAGTGTGATGAAGGCACCTGAAGAAGGTTATCATGGGCAAATGGTGTTTGCCTGCTCGCATAGCATGGCACAATCTGTGATTCAAGAAACTTTACTTGAGCTTAAAAAAGTGGCTCCAGCTGTCACCATCAAAGTTCATCTTGGGCATACAGGGATTGCTAAGGAGTGGATCAAGCAAGGACGTGTGGAATTCGGTTTGGTTTTGGATAATGATGACTTAGCGGAACTTGATTGCGAAGTGATTTATTCAGGAGCCTTCAAAATTTTTCGATCGGTGAGTCGAGAGGAAAGCATTCCCGAAGAGTGTCTTTTTGCAGAACCGCGGGCGGAGATTTTTTCTATGAAAAGTTCTTTTTTTGACCGCTATGGTCGGGAGCTCAAAACTCAACTGGAGATTAATAGTTGGGAGGTGATTGCCAATCTTGTGGAAAAAGATGTGGGATTTGGTTTTTTCCCCGATTTTCTTGCTTTGAATCCTAGAAGACGAGACTTGATTGTCCCCTGTGAATTGGACCTGAGTCCGATTCCTTATAATCTTATGATTGCGTTGCCACGGGGGGAGAAACTTTCACGAAATGGACAGTTGTTCTTAGAGATTTTACGATTGAATTAATGTTAAATAGATCATTTCTGAGTAAACACAGCAGGGCTGAAAGCCCGACAGGTGACAGCCCAGGCAGTAGCGAAGCGGAGGCCTGGGAAAACGAAT
>JAAKFL010000054.1 GCA_011065065.1 Chlamydiota bacterium
TTAGTGTCATCCCACTCTTTTTATTCATCAGCTGTTATCTTGTGTCCGCCTAGTAGCGGTGTAGCGACATCCGGTACACTCGTACGTGTTTTAACTCTTGAAATCTCTGTGGCTGAGAGCTATACACATCGAGTAGATCGCCTCGAAAGTGTACTGGCCACGATCCTATGCGTTGATTTATTCCCCCATACGGCGACATCTTCCTCTTCATGGCTTTCGGCTGCGACAGGTCCACTTTCATCCGCTGCGACAGATGTTTGCGTATCCCTTCAGATTCGCACGAATATTGGTCGTAAATCATTCCCTTCCCTTCAGCATTGATATTCGTGTAATACACTGGGCTGGATTTTAAGGCTTCTTCGGCTGAGGCGACTCTCCACTGGTTAAATCGCTGGTCATGAAAAATCCAGATGACCTGGAACCCTTCACTTTGATAATCGCGGTTTCTCGCAAGCACTTCTTCTGCAGCGATGGGTGAACACTGCACCTCAAAAATGAGTCTCTGTGTCAGCCAAACGACGTCGGCAATACGGAAGATTTTCGGGAACCGACATTCAAGAATGACTTCGTCTTTAGGAAGAAGACGTTCAATGTGATGCTGGATGCTTAAATGGGTTAGACTTTTCTCGCTTTGGCGGCAATGGCTGTTGTGATGGAGATGAAAAAAGTGAGGCTGGCGGTGCTTGCCTCCTCGTACTCTGACAAGGCCGCGACATTCTGGGCAAAGATAATTGGTTTGCTTTTTGGCAAGCTGGGCCACAATTACATGGCCGTTTTCATCGGTGGCAAAAAGCTGCACGACTCAATCCAGCATATATTTTTCTAGCTTGGCGCTCATGTTCTTGGGCACACGAATCTTCTTTCGCGTGGTGTTATTGAGAGTGACATGGACAGTCTTCCCTGATCCGACAAGTGTCTTGTCATCTTTGAAAATTTGATAGGAGATCGAAAAAGAACATTGCCCGACATGTGCCGTATTGACGTGAACCTCAATGTTGTCTCCCACTCTGAGTGGTGCGTGATAGTCGGCCTCCGCATGGACCACAACAAACACAAAATTCTCTTTGTTAAAGAGAGTATCGAAATCGAGCCCTTCGACTTCCATCAAATCTTCCCAGGCGTCGTGGATAAAACGAAACTGCCGGGGAAAATAGAGGATTCCCGCCATATCAGTGTCATGCATCCGGACTTTGTTCTTCGCAATAAACATCAGCTCCAGTCTATTCATAAAAGATTTAATCGGATATAGATTTTTTTGAGGTTCTATGGAATTCGAAACACTTCAATACCTTGATGAAAAAGGAAATCTCACTGAGGGGTATACTCCTTCAGTTTCAGATGACGTTGTCCTTGAGGCCTATAAAAAGATGGTGGTGACACGCCATGTGGATGAACGGATGCTGACGTTGCAAAGACAAGGAGCGATTACGTTTTCAATGAGTTCCTTAGGAGAAGAATGCTGCTCCGTAGCAACGGCTGCTGCTTTGGAGAAAGATGATTGGGTTTATCCTCAGTATCGAGAGGTTGGGGTATTATTTTGGCGAGGATTTTTAGTTCAAGATTTTGTCCACCAAATGTTCGGCGATGCTGAAGACTTGGGAAAGGGGCGGCAAATGCCTAACCATTTTGGCTGTCGGGAATTGAATGTCGTCACTGTGTCGTCTCCGATCGCCACAAAAATCCCCCACGCCGCAGGATGTGGTTATGCAATGAAACTCCAGAAAGAATCCAATATATCTGCTGTTTTTTTTGGAGATGGAGCGACTTCAGAAGGAGATTTCCACGCGGGCATTAACTTTGCAGCTGTGCTGGAAGCCCCAACCCTTTTCTTTTGCAGAAATAACCGTTATGCGATTTCGACAGGACTGGAAAATCAATTTCATTCCGATGGGGTGGCTCCAAAAGGGGAAGGTTACGGAGTCAAAACGTATAAGATTGATGGGAATGATTTCTTTGCCGTTTTCGATACGGTCAGGGAAGCAAGAAAGCATTGTTTAGAAAAAGGACCAGTGTTGATTGAAGCAATGACGTATCGCATGGGAGCTCATTCCACCTCTGATGATCCGAGTGTCTATCGTACAAAAGAGGAAGAAGAACAGTGGAAGGATAAGGATCCATTGTTGCGATTGAGGCTCTATTTAGAAAAGCAGGGGATTTGGAGCGATAGCGATGAAAAGAAGTTGTGGGATGAGGTGAAACAAGAGGTAACTGAAGCTATCCGAGTGGCAAAAGAGACGCCGAAACCCGAGTTAAAGTCTCTTGTGGAAGATGTTTATGAAGAAATTCCTGAAACGCTTCAGCGACAATACGAGGAGCTCAAGATGTTTTTTCCGGAGGAGGATTGATGAATATCATCCAATCTCTTAATCAGACTCTTCATCAGCAATTTGCCAAGGATGATCGGTTGATCACGTTCGGAGAAGACTGTGGATTTTTTGGGGGTGTGTTTCGTGTCACCACCGGACTTCAAGAAAAATTTGGGAAAGAGCGCTGTTTTGATACTCCTCTCTGCGAACAAGGGATCGTCGGTTTTGGTATTGGATGCGCGCAAAAAGGCCTCAAACCCATTTGTGAGATTCAGTTTGCCGATTACATCTATCCAGCCTTTGATCAAATTGTGAATGAATTGGCAAAGATGCGCTACAGAACGGGAAACCAGTACAATTCTCCATTGATTATCAGGACTCCGTGCGGAGGAGGCATCCACGGAGGTCTCTACCATTCTCAATCGCCGGAAGCTCTTTTTCTACATGTCCCCGGCCTTAAAATCGCCATGATTTCTTCTCCCTATGACGCTAAAGGGCTTTTGATTAGCGCCATCAAATCCAATGATCCCGTGATACTTTTTGAACCTAAAAGAATTTACCGAGCAATCAAAGAAGAAGTGCCGGAAGAAGAATACGAAATTCCTTTTGGAAAAGCCGATGTCGCAAGAAACGGCGCAGATGTCACATTGGTAGGATGGGGAGCCCAACACCATCAAAACATGAAAGCAGCAGAGGAAGTAGCCGAAGAGTTTGACATTGATGTGGAAGTGTTGAACATGCGTTCATTGAATCCCTTGGATACCGAAACTCTGTCCGCTTCGATTCAAAAAACAGGGCGCTGTGTGGTGGCTCATGAAGCGCCGAAAACGGGAGGATTTGGTGCGGAGATTTCATCGTTGATTATGGAATCTTGTTTTCTCCATTTAAGAGCTCCGATCAACCGATGTTGTGGATTGGATACTCCGTTTCCACACACATTAGAACATGAATATTTACCCGATGCCTATAAAGTGAAACAGGCACTGGTTGAAACCGTAGAGTACTGAATTATACCCATAATACTTCAAGATTTGGGATTTTGGCTTTGAGAAAGCCCCGGGATTAGACGATTGTCAGCTGCCTTATATTATTAATATTAGGCAGCTGACAATCGTCTAATCGCGGGAGCTTTCTCTTTGCCAAAAACCAAATCTTGAAGTATTATGGGTATATGACTGAAGTGATCACAATTACGCTCCCTGATATAGGAGAGGGAGTGATGGAAGGAGAAGTCATCGAATGGCTGAAGAAAGAGGGTGACCCGTTGGCTCAAGATGAACCAGTTGTCGTCGTGATGACCGACAAAGCCACAGTCGAATTGCCCGCCCCTTATCCAGGCGTTCTTAAAAAGCACCATCATCAACCTGGACAAATTGCTATGAAAGACTTTCCCCTCTACGACATTGAAGTGGAAGGAAAAGTCCCCGCTGTGAAAAAACGCATAAAAAAAGAAGTTCCTCAAGAAAAAAAGCCCATTAAAAAAACGGGAGGACAAGTGCTGGCAACTCCCGCCACAAGGCAGCTTGCAAAAGAGTTGGGAATTGATATCGATCAAGTGGTCGGGACTGGAAAAGAAGATCGCATCACGGACGAGGATGTCGTGCGGTTTCACGCAGGGGGAATGAAAAAGGAGCGCCCATGGACTCATTTGCCTGATGACGAAGAGGTGCCTATTATTGGAGTGCCCCATATGATGGCGGAAAAAATGGTGGAGTCCAAATCAACCATTCCTCACTATTCCTATTTTGACCAGCTTGACGCCACACGAATGATTCAGCTGCGTGAAAATATTCAACCGAAAGCAGCTCAGGAAGGGTATAAGCTGACCTACATGCCTTTTTTTATCAAAGCTCTCTCTTTAGCACTTAACAAATTCCCCCAGGTTAATTCATCGGTCGCATTGAACGCCGATAAGCTCATTCTTCACAAACATCATCACATTGGCGTCGCTTCAAAAACAGAAAATGGTCTTGTCGTTTTCGTTTTGAGAGATGTCCAGGAAAAGTCTTTCGAACAAATCATCAAAGAATACAATCAGTTGGTCACGAAGATGAAAGAGGGGAAGCTCGAGCGAAATGACATGATCGACTCGACCATTACGATCAGCAACTTTGGCACATTGGGAGGCCTTTGGGCGACTCCTATTATCAATTATCCTGAAGTTGCGATCTTGGGAGTGGCCAAAATTCGTAAAGAGCCTTTTGTCAAAAATGACGAAATCATCGTGAGACCGAGTCTTAATTTGTCATGGAGTTTTGATCACCGGGTGATTGATGGTGGGCTCGCGGCAGAATTTTCGAATCAATTCATTTCGTTACTAGAAAATCCAGCACAAATTTTATGAGTAGAAGGATTACTTAAAAATTTAACAGCGAAGCGAACCAGTCTTCATGGACCCCTATCGGGAAATAACCACATCCTGTCCATCCTTACAATCCTTTTATCCTGTTTTTTTAGCACAGGATAACAGGATAAAAGGATAGTAAGGATGGACAGGATGTTTTTAGCAGTTGATATGAGGTACCTGCGATCATAACGTGGAGTTAATCTATCTGCGACCATCAGCGTTCATCTGCGGCTTAACTTCCACTGTCTCATAATTCATAACTCAGATATGTCGTCCGAGATCACCCATGATCGGTTTCGTGATTGCTAAGTAGTCTTCCAACTTCATTTTCACAAGGTCAGTATGTGAACCGCCATTGAAATAGACCGTATCAGTTCCTTCAATAGATCGATCGGCATACACCTTCAGTCCATACAGATTTCCAAAGGGTGGTTCTGCCCCCAATTCATAATCGGGAAAGAGTTGCGAAATTTCGTCTTCGCTTGCTAGGGAAACTTCCTTGCTTTTAGTCAACGCTTCAAACTTATCAAAGTCGACGAGCTGATTCGTAGAAATGACAACCATGTGAAAAGTGCCGTCATCACTTTTTACAATCACCGATTTGAGCAGCTGACTTCCGGGGATGTGCTGAGCCCCCGCAATTTCCTGCGACGTAAAGGCCGCTGGATGTTCAGTAACTGCATAACTGACTCCGTTCTCATCAAGTATTTTCTTGAGTTTATTTGAGATGGTCATAATTGTCTCCTACAGTAAGTTTTTATCTGACTCTTTTTTGGCTTACACTCGAGTTGCAGATTGCAATATAAGCATAAAAAGAGTATCTGTCATTTCATAACTAATAAGTAACAAATTTTTATTTTTATGGACATATCAAAGCTACCCACAAAAGATCTTCAAGATCGTATCTGGCAGTTCCTTAGGGATATAGGTGTCGAGGACAAGACTTTTGATGCCAAGCTAATTTCCGAAATGATCTATTCGTCCTGTCGTCTCTATCACGATCAGCACAATACGGCGCAATTGAAACTGATCAATCATAGCCTTAGGGAGATGCGTTACGCTTTTAAGGTTTTCAATCAATTCCCACCGGAAGAAAGGCGTTTGAGTATTTTCGGGTCAGCAAGGACTCCCGAAGACCACCCCGACTACATGGCAGCTAAAGACTTTAGTACTCAGATGTCCAAACACGAATGGATGTGTATCACAGGGGCCGCCGGCGGGATCATGAAGGCGGGCCATGAAGGTTCGACGCAAGAGGCAATTTTTGGTTTGTCCATCGATCTCACATTTGAATCCGGAGCTAATGTTCATATTGAAGGAGATCCTAAGCATATCAACTTCAAGTACTTTTTTACCCGTAAACTGATGTTCCTCGCTCATTCTGATGCCATCGCCATATTCCCAGGAGGTTTTGGTACAATGGATGAGCTTTTTGAGGTGCTCACCTTGATCCAAACGGGGAAATCGGGGATTGTCCCTCTTGTTTTGCTTGAGGGAGCTGGCGGCACCTATTGGGACACATGGCTTCAATATGTGGAAGCTAATCTCATTGGCAATAAGACGATTAACGCAGAAGATAAGAATCTCTTTTATCAAGCACCGACGGTAGAAGATGCTGTGGACCATATTCAAAAATTTTATTCCCGTTATCACTCCAGCCGATATGTCAAAGATTTGTTTGTCATTCGGATGTTAAGCCCTTTAACATCAGAGCAAGTCGAGTCCTTAAACGCTCAGTATTCCATGATTATCAAGTCTGGGAAGATCGAGCAAGGGACCGCATTGCCTCAAGAAGATGATGCTCTTGAGCTTCCTCGGTTGATTTTTCACTTTACTGGGCACAACTTTGCGACACTGCGTCAGATGATCGATCAAATAAATGATTACTAATTTTCATAAATTCTTGGGTTAGCTAAAATCTTTTTGCTCGACACTATTTATCCTCTCGGATATTTTTAAGCTCATCTCGATTATACCGATCGTGATTTAAAAATCGGTATAAAACATAAATGAGTGTCCGTGGTTATTAAAGCATTAGTGATATGAAGTGCCCATTTTGTCACTGTAAAAATTTAAAGGTTATGGATTCACGGGATTCCGTGGAATCCAATGCGATTCGGCGGCGGCGTGAGTGCCAGGATTGCCAAAGACGTTTCACGACTTTTGAAACTATCGAGTTATCGATACAGGTTCTTAAGCGTGATGGAAGGTATGAAGACTTCCAACAACAAAAACTTGTGAGTGGATTGCAAGCGGCTTGCCACCATACAAAGATCAGCCGCGAACAAGTGCATGATTTGGCAGCAAAAATTACTGCTGAGATTGCGCAAATGCAAGAGCGCGTCATTTCCACTCATGAGCTTGGTGAGGTGGTGATGGGTCATCTACGTGCACTTGATCCTGTGGCTTACATACGCTTTGCGTGTGTTTATCGCCGTTTTAAGGATATTGATGAAGTGATGAGAGAAATAAAAATAAATGTAACTGGACTTTAGCCATTGGTTTGCCCTGGATTTTAGAGGGCCGCTTCTCTCAGAAGACAGGGTAAACAAAATGGCTAAAGTCCAGTGTAAAGGAGGAGGCAAAATGCCCTTAAAGAAAAAAGAAATTGAAACATACAAAAAGCGATTGATAGAAATGAGGGACCAGATTAACTCGTTGCTTCAGGGGACAACTGAAGAGGTTAAAAAACCTGATGAAGCGACAGGATACTCACAACATCAAGCGGACCAAGGGACCGATGACTTTGATCGAACAATCAGCATTGAATTGACTGGCCGTGAATTTGAAATCCTTAAACTAATCGATCGCGCACTTGAAAAAATTGAAGAAAATACCTATGGGGTCTGTGATGTGTCAGGAGATGACATTCCCAAAAAACGGCTCGATGCAGTTCCGTATGCCACCATGACAGTCGTTGTACAAGAACAGAGAGAGAAAGGAATATTATAACCCATGCGAAAAAAGCTTCAATTGGGTTTTCTTGTAGGATGTTGTATCCTACTTCTTGATATTTTGACAAAATACCTTGTGTATCACGACATTCCCCCAATCACTCAAAATCTTTGGTTTTATCCTTATGGTGGGATTCCCGTTTTTGAGAATTTTTTGGGAATTGAGTTTTCGATTGTTCATGCCACAAACCGTGGGGCGGCTTGGGGAGCTCTAGCTGATTTTCAGACTTCTTTGCTTGTGTTGCGGATTGTTTTGATTGCCCTCTTAACAGGGTATCTGCTTTTCTTTAACCAGAGAAAAGCTTACGTGATTCCCATATGTCTTTTGATCACAGGGGCGGTTGGAAATGTCATCGATTATTTCAAATATGGGGTTGTCATCGATATGTTTAAATTTGTTTTATGGGGCTATCACTATCCAATCTTTAATGTCGCTGATTGCGCTATTACTATCGGAATTTTTTGGATCATTATGGCTTCTTTTCTCATCCATAGGGCCTCAGCTGTGAGTTCATAAGATGTTAGAGATCCGAGAAATCAATCAGGATCCTTCCTATCAAGCCAGCAAATGGCAACAGGTGCGCATGCTTGTTGATGTTGATGAGATCAAGGATTTGTTTGAAGAGCTTGGTGATTTTTTTCTTTTTTGTTTAGGCGGAGTTTTGAAACAAGGCGAAGGGTCCCTGGACCCACAAGCCTTTTTGACAATTTATGCCGATTACATCCAGCACTTGAAAGAAGGAAAAGTGTTAGATAAACAGGTCTATATGTCGAGTTTTTCTTCTGCCATGACTGCGGATCTCAAGGCGCTCTATGCTGTGAATGTCGGAGAAAACAAGCAGATCATTCGAATTCGACAGCCTGTGATTCAGATGCAGGAGCATATATTCAATTATTCTCAAGATGATCAAAAATTTCGTTCGATGGTCTTTGGGATGGATAGCATCACTTGGGGAATCCAGTTCTCCTACCCGCAACTGTTCACCGATCCACAGTCTAATGAAGTGAAAAATGTCTTGCAATCGGATTTTCCAAACAGCCACCTCTTTCGCACGCTTCAAAAATGGGTGAGACGAAACACTGTGCCCACTCCTTTTATCGTCGATGGAAAAAAGGTGAATGTCCCCATTCGTTTGGGAAAAGCTTGTTTGAATTGGATACAGAATCATCCTCAATTAACAACACAAGGAGTTCAAGTCGATGTCACATGAAGTTTCCATTAATCAGAAGATGAGAGAAAAAGAATTGACCCTAGCGACTGCCGAGTCGTGTACTGGAGGCGCCATTGCAGCCAGATTGACGAAGGTGCCCGATACATCCATGTACTTTCTGGGATCTGTTGTCAGCTATTCCAACAGTATGAAGGAAGAGGTGCTTCACATTCCCCATACTTTGATTGTGAAGCACGGAGCAGTGAGTCCAGAGATCGTGAGGGCTATGTGGGAAGGAATTTTGTCCTTGACTGGCTCAGATTATGCCATCGCTGTGACGGGCATCGCTGGCCCCACAGGGGGGACTCCTGAAAAGCCAGTGGGAACTATATGGGCTGCTGTGGGGAAAAGAGGTGAGGAGCCTTATATCTGGAATGTGAAGGCAGAAGGGGACCGTGAGACCATCATTGAAGCCACTGTCGACGCTGTACTGAATCAATTAGTAGAAAAGCTCGACATTTAATTCTCTTGAATATTTCTCAAAATACTGTTGTTTGACCCTATTAATACGTTCATCACAAGAATGATATACTTGGAGTTCGAGCTTTGATAAATGGGGCATGCATAGAACCGTGTCGATGACTTCGGGTCTTATTCTGGCGGGTCCGGTGACTTTGAGAATTTTGAGATGAATAAATTGACTTAGGAGTTTATAAGAACGAACCAGTTGGATGCGTTGGTGTAAGTCTTCAAAAATTAAAGAAGTGAGATGCGTCATTTGAGACAATTCCTTCGCTGCATTGAGTGAAAAACGACAATCGTAAAATGCTAGTTTTTTCAGATTTTTCATCGACGATAAGGATTTTATATGCCCAATATGAAATTCTTGATTTGCAAATATTAAAAACACCAGGGATGGTATTTGACTGATATCCTGAAGATTTCGAGGCGTTAGGTGTGTGCCATAGAGGGAAAGCGTGTTTAAATGAAGGGAGGAGCTTAATTCTTTGAAAACTGTTTTTTGGGTTTGATCGCTTTCAATGAACAGCCACTCTAACTGACCAATACTCCTAAGGTTTTGTACATTGGTGGTCTCAATTCTCTCATTTTGCGAAAGGTTTTCGAAACTCTCGAAGTCAAATTTTGGTAGGTTCACCTCTTTTAAATTTCTAAAATAAGGGGCTACGGTGTCTGCGAGTCTGTAAGCAGATTTCTCAAAACTAAGTGGAGTCAGATCAAGTTTGCTAACGTATTGTTGACAGGATTTAAGAAGCTTAAGCTGTTCAGCGTCCACATTTTTAAATTTTTTGGGAAAAGATAAAATTAACTGTTCGCACTTTTTGGCCACTAGCGAGTATTCGTGACAAAGATCATGCCATAATCTACAGACAAGAGGGTTCGATTGAAAATCTTCTAGTGGACAAAGCGAAAAAATCATGATCAGAATTTCGT
>JAAKFL010000055.1 GCA_011065065.1 Chlamydiota bacterium
GTTTCTTCGCGTTTCTTCGCGATCTTCGCGATCTTCGCGGTTAAATTTATAAGCCATTTACACCAAAATAAACATATCGCTACTTACATGAAAAATGCGAAAGTCGAACCTGCGTCTCTGCGTTTTTTTCTATCTTTAAGATCACTATTTGCAATGGATGTACATGCATAAGGTGCTGACGTGAGTTAAGTTGACGCGTATGCGAAGATGAGCGAAAAAATGATTTTGCTAGACAAATAATGATTTGCGACTAGATAATCATGCATTAATTCTCAAAATGGAGGGGCTATGAATAACGATTGTCAGTGTACTTTTAAACTAACATCCAGAAGACTGTATGGTTGTGCAACGCGAGATTCTACTGAATACGCATTACCATGCGAAACGGCGGTTAAATTTTTAAAAGGGCTTGAACCATATGTTATGCCCCAATATGGCCCTCCGCACAAAGTTCAAAACATGAAAATGGAAAGATCTGGGTTCGAATACGCAGCAGAACGAGAGACAACCCCCTGGTTGGCTGCAGAACAAATCCAATTGTTTGTGGAGTGTGGAACCTGTTTGCCCGGAGCCGTAAAAACCAAACCTGAAAAAAAATCAGCTTTGTGATCGACTTATTTCATGATCCAAGTTGTATGGAAAAAATGGGTGTTGCTGAGGATATTAGATACAGAATTAACAATTAAGTTTTTTTGTCCCATATGTCAAAATCTATCGAGACATCTTGCCTTCCTTCAATTGCGGCTTCTATTTTTTTTATTCAACTGGACAGTGATGGGTACCTAAGATCATTTCGGAACTCCCCTTCAGAAGAAAAATAAGTTGTTAGGCCAGAACAATAAGCTTCTATAGAAATCTTTCGAATGGTCTTAAAATAACGAACCCCAGATATCAATTCCTCCGTTGAAGCTGCACTAATCGCATCTGAGTCAGCTCTTCTTTCTGCATATGACCAATAAAAATTTTGAAATATAATGCCTGAAAAAACTCCAATAAAATGTGAAAGCAAAAAACCCTGAACAGATTCTTTTCTTTCTGCAATGTAAGGAATATAACCTGAAAAATAAGTTGATGCAATGGAGGTTACCAATCCAACTAGACCAACATAAAGTGTATCATTATTTTTTATATGTGAAATCTCATGAAGCAATCCAAATTGTGACCTTTTCCTAAGAACTAATTTTCCCGAATCTTCAGATTTAACATGTAAATGCCCAATGTTTATGCAAGCTCCAGAGTTCATAATAGCAGAAGAAACACCTTCTGCAGACATATACCATCCCATCAATTCAGAAATCGTTTCGTGTAACTCCTCCTCTTTGCAATTAGGATCGTTAATTCTGTATCTAATATCCTCAGCAACACCCATTTTTTCCATACAACTTGGATCATGAAATAAGTCGATCACAAAATTGTTACCTCTGTATGGTTTTTTTGGATAAGCATTCCATACATCACAAACAAACGGAACGCAACTGAGATAAGGCAAAGAAGCAATAGAATAATTAATCATTAAAATCAAAACCAATATTTAAGTTTATTGTGAAGATGATAACATGAAATCAGATAAAGGACAAAAAAAGTATTCGTTCAGGGGGTATTAGGAGCACAAAACAAAGATGTAATAATGTTTAGGTTGTGAATTAACTGCAAGGTGTGAACCTAACTTGCATTAATCTCTGATAAATAGAATCTTGCGGAGGAATTTATCATCCTTAGAATTAGCCTGAAAGGCTATAGTTCCTAAACTGTTAATCTTAAAAAAAGTATGCTTAATACCCCGTGAACGCATTCCAAAAAGAACCTATTAAACCTATCTCAATTATCTGCGGCAATCTGTGTTTATCTGCGGCTGTACTCACGCTTCCACCAGCTCTGGTTCGGCATAGGCCTTGTCCTTCTCGAACTCGAGCGACAACAACTTCGAGATGCCCTTTTCCTCCATGGTGACCCCATACAGCGTATCCGCAATGGCCATGGTCCTCTTGTTGTGAGTGATGATGATAAATTGACACCTTCCCGCAAATTGCTTCAAGACTTCCACAAATCGCTGAATATTCGAATCATCCAGTGGAGCGTCAATCTCATCCAAAATACAGAATGGTGAGGGCTTCACCTCAAATAGAGCAAAGAGGAGCGCCAACGCAGTTAGGCATTTTTCTCCTCCAGAAAGAAGAGTAATAGACCGCATGTACTTTCCTGGCGGTTTCGCGGTGATTTCAATTCCGGCTTCTAGGACATCTTCTGAACCGACAAGTTTCAAGTCGGCTTCTCCACCACTGAAAAGAATTTCAAAATTCTTGCGGAAATTCACGCGCACAGCTTCAAAAGTCTCTTCATACAGCTTGCGACTTTCATGCTCGAGTTCGGTAATGATCGCGCAAAGCTCTTCCTTTGATTCTTCCAAATCCTGAACTTGCTGCAAAAGAAACTCATATCGATCAGCATGCTCCTCTTTCTCTTCTATCGCTTCCATATTCACAGGACCTAGCTTGTCAATTTCACGTCGGATCGCTTTGACCTCACGTTCAGCTTCTTGCAAGTTTGGAATTTGTTCGATCTCGGATAGCTCTTCATTATCCATTGATAACTGATACCGTTCATCGAGCTCATGCTGAAGCGCCTCGCAAGTAGATGTCAGTTGAGATTGACGAATTTCAAAACTGTTTTTTTGTTCGATTAGCTTTTTCTCATGAGATCGTTTATCGGTAGTTTCCGAGTCAAGTTCCTCGATACGAGATTTATGTTGGGTCACGCGCTCTTTTTCTTCTTCTAATGATTGTTCTATTTTTGCGATGGATTCTTCTGTTTTTTGGAGATCGTCGTCTTGGTTGCCATCTTCGGATTCAATCTGATCTTTAACATTTTGGCAGTTCTCGATCTCTTTTTGAATCTTCTCGGTTTGCAGATCAGCCTCCTGAATCCTCATCACAATCACATTCAAGTGATAGGACAGCTCCTGTTTCTTATCGAGAAGCTTTTGGAAGGCAGCTTCTTTTTCTTGAAGGACCTGTTTTTGTTGAGCCAGCCGATTCAATTGTTCTTCAAGAGCTGATTCTGTATTGGTATTCATTTCAATACTTTCAGAAGCCAACTTTTTGGTGCTCTCATGCTGTTGTGCCAGCTCATTTAGCTTTTGTGTTAAATCATGAATGGTTTTTTCATGAGTCTTGATTTCTTGATCCAATTCTTCTTTATCATTTTCTGCTTTTTTGAGATCCGTTATCCCTCTTTGAAGTGCAAAGTTGACTTCGACGAGATTCATCTCTTCTTTACGTAGAGCTTTATCCACTTCACCTTTTTCCTGTTGAAGACTTTGACGTTTCTCAGAAAGATTCTGAAGTTGTGCTTCCAGCTGGATTTTATCTTTTTCCAGTTTGGAAATTTTTCGATTGAGAGATTTGAGTTCTACTTCTCTGACAAAAGTATTATTTTCTTCTTTCCCTGGGTAGAACACCACACGATGACGATCCACAAACGCGTTGTCATGAGTGCAGTATTCAAACGAAGCTTGATCTCCCAACTTGAAAACAGTCTCAGGACTTTCTACAATGTGGATATTATGCAAGAAATGGCACACAATATCATTTGTCTCTTCATGTGGTAGTAAAGCAATCAATTGAGTCTCATGTTTACTTAAATGGGCCAAGCAAAGTATTGAAAAATCCTTAAGACCTTGTTGTCTTGAAAAATCGAGAACGCTCTGGAAATCTTCATCCGTTTTCACAACAAGAGTTTGTGAGTAGGGACGAAGGGCAACAGAAAGTGATTCTGGCAGCTTTTCGTCCAAGGTCAATACTTCGTAGAGCCCTTGCAATTTTTGATAAAGGGGAGAACTTTCTCTTTTTGATTCCTGCACCAAACGTTTTGTTCCAGCAGAAAACCCTTGCATCTCCTCTTTGAGCTTCATCAGAACTTTCTTTTGAGCCTGAGCTTCAGTCAGTGTTTTGTCCAGTTGATTGAGATCATTTTGAGTATTCTGAACCTCGTCTTGGCAGGTTTTGATTTCCTCTTCCACATTAGTCAAAATCTCTTTTTGATCATCCACAGACTTCGAAACTTCCGCCATCTGCTTTTTCTTGTGTTCAAGAGTGGACGACATGGAACGGAGATCTTCAATCATTTGTGCATAAGCTAACTTCGCTTGATCACGTCGCTCATGGAAATGATCACACTGCAATTTCGCTTGCTTCCACTCCCCTTCCACTTCATTCTCTTTTTGTATCAACTCTAGCCGCTTCCGCTGCGCTGTGACTTGTTGATCCCGAAGACCAGACACATATAAATCCAATTCTTCTGTTTGCTTTCTTTCATCATTCAGATTGGTTTCTTGTTCCGCAACTAACGCTTCAAGCTCATTCTTTTGAGTGGCGAACTCATTCTGTTCCTTTTTATAAGAACCAATTTTCTCATCATTTTCTTTGATTTCAACGGTGAGCATTTCCATCTTTTCAAGAGATTCTTGAAGCTTCTCTTTCTTCATCAAAATCGTTTGTTCTTGAACCTCGCGTTCACTACGCACCTTATAGAGAGACTCACTTTTCGACCGCAATACTAGCTCCCGCTCTTCCTGAAAAGCTCTCGCCTGAGCCAACTCGTTTTCCTTTGCCATAAGCTCATTTGAAGTCGTCTCTAGGACACCGTGCAGTTCATCCTTTTTCCCCACAACAACACTATTTTGTTCATTCAGATGGCGCCATTTGGAAACTAGAAGACTTTTGTCAAGAGAATCCAGCCGATCTTTTTTCTCACGATAAATCATCGCCTTTTGAGCTTGCCGTTCAGCAGTCTTTTTCTGTTTTTCCACTTCTGTGAGGATATCGCGAACTCTGGCAATATTATCTTCTGTTTTCTTCAGATTACGAAGCGTTTCTTTTTTCCGTGTGATGAATCGTGAGATTCCTGCCACCTCTTCAATGATCGTGCGCCGCTCGACGGGGTTAAGGTAGATCACCTCGTCGATTTTTCCCTGTTCGAAAATCGCAATCGAATTTTTACCAACACCGGTTCCTGAAAGGAGATCTTCGATATCCTTGAGCCTTACCGTGTTACCATTGATCTTATAGTTCGATTGGCCGTCTCGATAGAGAGTACGGGTGATGGCCACCTCGTTATATTCAGTGGGGAGAACCCCTTCAACGTCCGAAAGGGTGATTGTCACTTCAGCGAAATTCAGAGGCTTACGGGTTTGGGTCCCTGAGAAAATCACATCGGCCATCGCAGGGCTTCGCAACGATTTCGCCGATTTTTCCCCTGTCACCCAACGGATCGCATCAGCAATATTCGATTTTCCGCATCCATTAGGGCCGACAATGGCGGTAATTCCCTTTCCAAATTTTAGAGTTGTCCTCTCGGAAAATGATTTAAACCCCTGTAATATAAAGTGTTTTAAATGCAAAACGGGCCTCCTATTAATTAAGATTCCATTGTAGCAAGACTGTAATAATCAATCAAAACTAAAAGGTCATGTTCGTTTGGGTCCTTAGGGAATTTAACCGCGAAGCACGTGATCTCAAATAAAAATTATTAGAGTTAGAAAAAAAACGCAGAGTCACAGAGAAATTTACTTTATTTAAGGCGCTTAGGTTCTAAATAGAAATCTCGACCAAGAGCTTATTGAGAGAATATGAGATAAATTAAACGATTAGTAAATCATGACTCTCATATCCTCCCTCCGAGCTCTTGCGTGTTCAGTGGTGAATTATGCAGCAAAGCCTTGGAAAAATGAGGCCTAGGCCTGTGCCTATTTTTCTGGGTGAGCGTATGAAATCATAATTTTCCAAGTGCCGTCAGGCTGCTTTTTGAAAATATCCAGTCCTTTTTCACGGATGATCAGAGGATTGGTTTGATTTTTACCTGAAATTGTTAATGTCCAAATTAGCCGAACAATGGCAATATCATCACTGACGATCATCTGCTCGATTGTCGGAACATCATAGCGAAAGGTCTTATTGGGATGATGTATCGATTGTGACAGTGTCTCGCACATTTGGTCATAATTGCGATCTTTGGTTCCTGGATAGCTCGCGATCAAATCGGGAGCAAAAAGCTTGCAAACGCCTTGTAGATTTCGGGAATTAAAATCCTTTGACCATTTTTCCAAAGTTTGAGTGATTTGCAATCGAGACTCTTCTACAGATGCAGATAAAACACTGCATGATAGGATTGCAATAAATATCCAGAATTGAAACATGCTCATCTCCTTTTTATGACCCTAATCTATCAGATGGCAATGAAATAAACCAAGCCAGTCCTGGGCTGTCAAAAATCTTGATTTTTATTCATAAAAAAAAATTATGACAGAGGATTATTTTATTCCATTTTCCATGTTTATTTATTGCAGAAGTTCATAATTCCGAGATCATTTAAGGATTAAATCGCAGGGGCGCAGGGAGTCGCAGAGGCGCAGGGACTGGTTGCTAACTCCCTGCGCCTCTGCGCCTCTGCGTTTTTTTCTTCACAAAATTCTTTATTTAAGGCGCTTGAATTCTAAATAGAAATCTCGACAGGGTCCTTATTTTCCGAGGCAAAATCATAGATTTTAAAATTTTTTCTATTTTCGAAATGAGTAAGTTGTCCCCATTTTAAGTTGAGATCATCAGGAGCAATATTGGCCTTCGACTCATCAACAAAAAAACCTTCTTCTTCAAACAAAGAAAGAAATCTTAATGAATAGCTTAGAGGAATAAAACATCCTCCATCGAATGAAGCCAAAACAATACTATGTCGATTTAAAACTTCAATATCGTTGATCATACCCGCTTTGATCACTTTAATCGTTTTCCATGATTTCGTATTGAGAAGCTCCAATTTATAAAAACCAAAATAAGAGACCATTAAAATTTGATCTGTCACCTTTTTTAAAATAGAAGCAAAGGGATAGGATTCTGTTTTGATCCGTTTCTTCATGAGTAAACTATATACATCAATTTCTCTTTTAGAACCCCTAGACATAGGACGATAAAAAAGATCTCTTTCATAACTTTTTGTATCCTGACAGATC
Source organism: Chlamydiota bacterium (assembly GCA_011065065.1). Lineage (GTDB taxonomy): Bacteria > Chlamydiota > Chlamydiia > Chlamydiales > SLFE01 > JAAKFL01. The sequence goes on from JAAKFL010000055.1 coordinate 7,004, forward strand.
ATTGCGAAACGCTCAGAATCAATAAAACACAAATCCTGAATGACACAAGGCTCAATTTTAAACGAATCTTGTTTTTGGGAAACCATATCCCAGACAACAAGCTCCGCTAAATCTTTCTCTTGACCATAGCTAATTAAAATATCCTGGTTCAACCAGAGTTGCCTGACTTTAAAACCCTCTTCTTCCAAAGTCATACACTGAAACTCTCTCCCATTTTTGGGGTCAATATGATAAAGCTGATCAGAACTGAGAACCAGATGGCGAGCATTCATGGCAACACAACTGATTTCTTTTGAAAAAGACCCCATGTAAAAGACTTGTTGACTTTCGAGATTTACCTTAATTATGGTGGATCGATCTTCATCACGTGAATACCAAACAGTTTTGTGATCACTCATCCCCCAAACAATCATCCCTTCGTCCGCTTTCAAAGTAATCAGTTTGCAATTCCACGATTTAAAGTTTTTACGGATGGCTTTCAGTTCAGAAAGAGGTTTTTCATGAAAAAATTCAGGATCTCGACCAAAATTAAATAATTCATAATAAACACTTTTTTGCAGGGTTTCATCCTGGGTCAAGTCTCGCCATTTTTGACAAACTAGGCCGGCATATTGAAATGATTCATGATCTAAAAAATAAAAAATTTTATACGATAATTCTTCAGGAAAAGCTTTTACAAAATCCATTGTATCCCTCATATTATTTTCAATAAATTATAACAGAAATAATCAATTATTGTCCAACTATATCGAGATCTCAACAAGGTCCTTATTTTCTGAATTTCTTTTGTTTTGATAAATTTAACAGGTGATTACATCAATGATTGGGTAGAAATTGAATCCGATTGGTATGAGAATTCATGTATTTGGTATAATAGCAATGCACTCTGTTTCCCATTTTGAAGCTGATTTTATTGAATATATTGAATCCAAAGAAATGTATTTAAATGATGCATGGGTTAAGACAAAAGATTAATTATGAAAAATTTAAATTCAGTGATTGCCAATAAAGATTGGGAGACTCTTTTAAAGAGTTATACTCCTTCAGATTTAGCGTCAAATCTTACATTCATAGAGGCACTCGTGCTATCAAGAAAAATATTGGAAAATGAAGCATGGAATGATGAATTACAAACATATGCAATAGATCTAATTAATGCCATCAGGTCAAAGTATCCAATAGATTGGAACCATGACTGGAGACATGATGCCTATCTTGGTTATGCATATGATCTGAGGGGATGGGATCACGAAGAACAATACCATGCATATAATAGAGCTGCAGAAAAATGTGTTTCACCGAACCCTGAAATTTTAATGCGAATAGCTATGAATTGGAGTTGTCCCGGCATATACATGAAAAAAAATAATGAGCAAAAAGCCATAACAATGCTTAAAAAAGCATTAAGTAAAACTCCATATGTTGAAGGTGTTTCATGTTTAATTGATCTATACAATGAAGTTGGAGATGAAGAAAAAAAACAACACTGGGAAAAAATTTTAAAAGAATCGGAAAAGAGTCAGTTATATGCACCATACGAATTTTTAAATATTTTCGAAAAGTACGGATGGTAATATCAAGGATTTAAATAAAAATCTCGACCAGGGCCTTATCTTCTGAAGCAAAATCGTATATCCAAAAAGTTCCTTGAGCATCCTGATGTGCGATTTGACCCCACTTCATGTTAAGAAAAATAGATTTCGCTGCCACCAGACACCCTGGCGCAACAGAAAACTCTCCTGTGACCAAATCCAAAAAACCAAAATCAAAATTCGGTTTCAATGGATTTTCCCGATAACTGTATAGAACCTTTCTTCCATTCAACAGTTCCATATGCCGAATATCTCTTGTTTTGATAAATTTATCAGCTTTACATGTTTTGATATCCAAAATCTTAAGTCCCGTACAAAAATAGTGAAAATCATATACAAGTAAAGTCTCATCGGCAATCCATCTGATTTTTGAACTGGATGGATAAGAAAGTATCTTCTGTAATTCCCCCTTTTGATAATCGTATACAAGAATTTCTCTCTCTCCATCCCCTGATGAAAAACGGACACTGCCAGATTCAATGATCTTTGTCCCTGATGTCACGAGAGCCAACCGATTCTCATCAATAAATGTCAGATCAATCACCTCGAAAGGTTTTACTCTAAATGAATGAGACACTTTTGAAACCATGTCCGTCACATAAAACTCCTGAATAGGCATCTCAACTGTATCTGCATATTTCGGATCATCAGTTCCTGTAACTAAAATATCACGGTTTAACCAAAGATTCCTCACAAGAAGACTTTTTTCTTCAGCCAAAGAAAAACTCTCAAAGTTTTCACCTGATTTAGGATCAATATGATAGATGCGATCGAGGCCAAAAACACAATGACGCGCATTCGTCGTAATTTGTGTGATGAATGGAGGGGTTAACCATGGGAGAGGTCCCATATCAATAATCTTTTGAGACGTAATATTGACCTTAAAAACACTCGAATCTTTTGTTTTATGGGAACACCAAACCGTTTCATGGTCACTCATTCCCCAAATCTTTAACTTCTGTTTATCTCCTTTAAGGGCAATAGGCTTGTAAGACCATGATTCGTAGTTTGTTCGAATCTTCTTCAATTCAGTCATTTTTTTACTGTTGTAAAAGTCAGGGTCACATCCAAAAACACAGTAGGGTCGGTAAATAATTTTTTGCAAAATTTCATCTTTTAACAGAGTATTCCACTTCTTACAGACTTGGCTGACATTTTGAATAGAATTTAAGTCCAAGCAAGAAAAAATTTTAAATGACAATTCATTCGGAAATATTGTAACAAAATTCAAAGAGTAAATTGATAGACCACTAGTTCGGCGAGGCAAAAAGATCGAAAGTTTTGCTATTTTCAAGGTCGCTATCTGAAAGAGGGTGCATGCTAGAAAGAGTCACATCAGGAACGAAATAGAGGGTATAGTTAAGCTCTTTGATGGAGTCCGCAAATGCCTTTTTCTCCTGATAATTCAGAGTTTTATGAACCTCGACTTGAAGCGCAGGACGCCACTTTGTAATTAAGGGTTTGTGCAGTTTGAAGAGGGAAAAGTCATAGCCTTCTACATCTGTTTTGATGAAAGTTAACCTTTCCAATTCT
>JAAKFL010000056.1 GCA_011065065.1 Chlamydiota bacterium
AACAGGATCCCTCTACTATATCTTGTTTATCCTGTCGTTTACGATCCTGTTAATCCTGTTTTTTTATTGTCTCTCTACGCAGATGGTGCCGCTTGTACTTGCGGCGCTTCAATACTTTCAAAATCAATGATGAATTCTTCTTCCTCACCAACATGGCTTTGTTTGTAGACTTTCATATGATGCTCAAAGCCAGTTCCAGCTGGAATTGTATGACCCATGATCACGTTTTCTTTAAAGCCTTTAAGAGGATCTCTTTTTCCCTCAAAAGCCGCTTCAGTAAGAATTCGTGTCGTGTCCTGGAACGAAGCCGCAGAGATAAATGACTCTGTACTCAATGAAGCTTTCGTGATCCCCAAGAGAGATGGTGATGCTTGTGCCGCTTTACCACCTTCGGAGATCACCTTTTCATTTTCCAATTCGAATTGCTTCTTATCCACCTCTTCACCAAAGAGCAGGCTTGTATCACCCGGATCAACAACGCGAACCTTCTTCAACATCTGACGGACAACGATCTCAATATGCTTATCGTTGATGTCCACACCCTGAAGCCGGTAAACTTCTTGAACTTGGTTCACGAGGTATTTTTGGAGCTCACGCACACCGCACACTTCTAAAATTTCATGAGGAATCACAGATCCGTCTGTCAACTGTTGTCCTTTGACAACATGATCTCCACGCTGAACAATCAAGTGCTTGGTATGAGGAATCAAATGCTCTTCCTGCATCCCCGAAACTTCATCACGCACAATAACCAGACGCTTATTCTTGTGAACACCAAAGTCCACAACCCCATCAATCTTCGCGATCTCTGAAGCATCTTTCGGCTTACGCGCTTCAAGAAGTTCCGCAACTCGTGGAAGACCACCAGTAATATCCTTGGTCTTCATAGCGCCACGTGGAAGACGAGCTAACATAGTACCAGCTGATGCCATCTGGTTCTCTTTGACCGAAATGATCGCACCACTTGGGATCGGATAAGTACCGACAAGCTCAGTAAACTCTTTATCAGAGTAAATCGCGACTTGCGGATGCAACTCTCCACGGTGTTGCTTCACGATGATCTCTACCTGACCTGTCTGCTTGTTTTCGGCTCTCTCAGTTGAAATCCCTTCAACAAGGTCCTCATACTTCACATAACCTGGGCGGTCACAGATAATGGGTATATTATGCTGTTCCCATTCAGCAATTTTCTTCTTACTTTCAACCTTCTGACCATCTTCAATGAAGATTCGCGTTCCGAGCTCAACATTGAAGATTTGCAGAGGTTCAATCGATTTTGTGCCCAGAAGCTGACGGTATTCATCAAGAGTACGGCCTTCATCATCCACAATATGGATACTTCCGTTCTTGTTGAGAACCACCCACTCTCCAGCATCGTTCAAGACGGTACGGAGATCGGAATAAATGACAATTCCTCCCTTCTCGACAATCAATTCTGGAGACACACTAGTAGACGCGATACCACCAATGTGGAACGTTCTCATCGTCAACTGTGTTCCCGGCTCACCAATGGACTGAGCAGCGATAATTCCAACAGCTTCCCCTAGACTCACACGGCGGCCATTGGCAAGGTTAACTCCGTAGCAAGAAGAGCAAACTCCCCACTTCGTTTCACAAGTCAGAACCGATCGAATCCGAATGTTATCAATACCAGCGTCATCAATCGCTTCAGCCTGTTCGAGAGTGAGAATATCACCAGACTTGGCCAATAGGATAGTGCGGTCACCTGGAAGGTAAATATCATCACAAACAGTACGACCGAATATACGATCTTTTAAAGGAAGTAATTCCTCCTGCCCCTGCTTGATCGCTGACACCTCAATTCCATTAAGGGTTCCACACTCTTCTTCAGTCACAATCACATCTTGAGAGACATCCACAAGACGCCTGGTGAGGTAACCGGAGTCAGCTGTTTTCAACGCCGTATCCGAAAGACCCTTACGAGCTCCGTGTGACGAAATGAAATACTGCCCTGGACTCAATCCTTCACGGAAGTTAGTCTTAATCGGGTATTCAATAATCTCACCAGAAGGCTTCGCCATCAAACCACGTAACGCTCCAAGCTGCTTAATCTGTGATTTGTTTCCTCGAGCACCAGAATCAAGCATCACAAATAATGAATTCAGGTGCTCATTTTCCACTTCTGCCAAGATATCAAAAAGATTATCCGAAATCTTTTCGGTTACTTCAGTCCAGATGCTAATCACTTTCGAACGTCTCTCACCATCCGTGATAATCCCATCATCGTACTGACTTCGAACAATGGCAACTTGCCTTTCAGCTTCATCAAGTAGCTTTTGTTTGGTTTCCGGTACCTTAATGTCGTGAATTCCAATCGAAATACCCGACTTAGTCGCTTCCGAGAACCCAAGGTTCTTCAAGTTATCCAAGAAACGAACAGTTTTCTCGAGTCCTACCTTTTTGTAGCACTCCATCACCAATTCGCTCATTCGCTTTTTCGGCAGATTGTAATTTTGGAAACCTAACTCTTCTGGGACAATCGTATTAAAAATGACCCGACCCGGAGTCGTTTCGATAATTCCAACCTTCGTTCTGAGCTTAATTCTTTCATGAATTCTAAGCCCACGACCCAAGTGATCCACACGTATGGATTCACCCTCTTTCACTTCCGTCTGTTCCCAGTTATAGCTTCCTGATGCAGACAAAGCTAAAAGTACCTCATTCGCATCTCTGAAAACTTTAATCTGTTTTCCAAAATCAGAAGGATCAAAGAGAGGATCATGCATGAGGTAATACAACCCAAGAGTCATATCCTGTGTTGGAACTGCAGAAGGTTTTCCAGACGATGGCAAGAAGATGTTATCAGGTGCCATCATCAACATACGAGCCTCTAACTGAGCTTCGACTGACAGAGGCACATAAACCCCCATCATATCTCCGTCAAAGTCCGCGTTAAATGCCGCACATACTAGCGGATGCACACGTATCGCCTTACCCTCGATCAGTACAGGCTCAAATGCCTGAATTCCGAGACGGTGTAGTGTCGGCGCCCTGTTCAATAGGACTGGATGATGTTTAATGATTTCTTCTAAAACATCCCAGACTTCAGGAGCTTGACGTTGAATCATCTTTTTCGCAGAGCGAATTGTGTAAACGTATCCCAGGTCTTTTAGCTTTTTCACAATAAATGGCTCGAATAGCTCAAGCGCCATCAGTTTAGGAAGACCACACTGATTGAACTTCAATTCTGGTCCCACGATAATGACGGAACGTCCCGAGTAGTCAACACGCTTACCAAGAAGGTTCTGTCGGAATCGCCCAGACTTACCCTTAAGCATCTCAGAAAGTGACTTCAGAGGACGGTTTCCAGCACCCATAACCGGGTGACCATGTCGACCATTATCAAAAAGAGCATCCACAGCCTCTTGCAACATCCTTTTTTCGTTTCGCACGATCACTTCAGGAGTTTTTAGCTTAAGAATCTGTTTCAAACGATTATTTCGGTTGATCACACGGCGGTAAAGATCGTTCAAATCTGATGTCGCAAACCGTCCACCATCCAAAGGAACCAAAGGACGCAAATCTGGTGGAATCACTGGGACTGCAGATAATACCATCCATTCTGGTTGGTTTGTTGACGTAATGAAGCTCTCAACAATTTTCAGACGCTTGGCTAGTTTCATACGCCCTTGCTGAGATTTTGTTTTTCGTAATTTCTCTTTTAACTCATTCAACAAAGCAGGCAAATCTTCAACCTTTAGAAGATCTTGAATGGCCTCTCCGCCCATTTTTGCCACAAAAGAGCCACGACCCCATTTTTCTTGAGCTTCGCGAAACTCAACATCATCTAACAATTGCTTAATCTCAAGATCAGTTTCTCCTGGATCAGTCACTACCCACTCTTCATAGTAGATAATGCGTTCAAGGTCTGAAGCCGTCATTCCAAGGAGATTACCAATACGGGAAGGCATAGTCTTGAAAAACCAGATATGGACAACCGGCACTGCCAAATCAATGTGAGCCATACGTTCACGGCGCACTTTTGACAGAGTGACCTCAACACCACAACGATCGCAAACAATTCCTTTGTGCTTAATTTTTTTATACTTTCCGCAGGCACACTCCCAGTCACGAGTTGGCCCAAAGATCTTTTCACAAAATAGGCCACCCTTTTCAGGCTTAAAGGTACGATAGTTAATCGTTTCAGGTTTCTTGATCTCTCCTCGAGACCAACTGGAACGAATAATATCGTCTGAAGCGATTTTGATTGTTAAACTATCAAAACTTTGTTCAAGCGGTAAATGGTCGAACATGTATATCTCCTCAATGGGTGAAGCTTAATCAGTAATTTCTTGTACACTTTGTGTTCTGATGTCGAGCGCTAATCCTTGCATCTCTTTAATCAAAACGTTAAATGATTCAGGGACACCAGCTCTCAATGAATTTTCACCTTTCACAATAGACTCATAAATACGTGTTCTTCCTGGTACATCATCAGACTTAACAGTTAATAACTCTTGAAGAAGATGAGCGGCACCGTAAGCCTCTGCAGCCCACACCTCCATCTCTCCAAATCGCTGACCTCCCATCTGGGCTTTACCACCCAATGGTTGTTGGGTCACGAGGGAATAAGGACCAACAGCACGAGCGTGGATCTTGTCAGCAACAAGATGACCCAGTTTCATCATATAGATGTAACCGACAACGGTCGGGTTGTCGAAACGTTCACCTGAACGTCCATCGTATAGATAAGATTTACCGCTTTCGGGTAATCCTTGTTCCTTCATCATTTTCCAGATTTCATCTTCTGGGAAACCTTCAAATACGGGAGTTTTGACCCATAATCCTGCTTTCTTAGCCGCGAATCCTAGATGTGTCTCAAATACCTGTCCTAGGTTCATTCGAGAAGCAATACCCAATGGATTCAAAATGATTTCAACGGAACTCCCATCTTCTAGGTATGGCATGTCAGCTTCAGGGACAATCTTGGAAACAACACCTTTGTTTCCGTGTCGACCCGCCATTTTATCTCCAACCTCAAGTTTACGCTTAGTTGCGACGTAAACTTTCACTTGGCGAATGATTCCAGGCTCAAGATCTGTATCCCCCTTACGGATCTGCTCAACTTCGGTCTTGTACTTCATTTCTAACGACTGAAGCGCAGTATCGTAATCTCTTAAAATTTGTTTCAAGACATTGAAAACTTCGTTGTCTGGCATCAGTAGATCTTCGACAACTTCATTTTCAATGGCATCGATGACTTCCTCCGAAATCACCTCACCTTCTTGCAGTATGACAGCGGCGGTCTTTCTATGCACAATGGTACCCGAAGCTAATTCTCCTTGCAGAAGAACCGTCATTTTCTCGTACCGTTCATTTTTCAACTGTGTTTGTTGGATCTTATATTCTCGTTGCAGTTCTTTCAGCTTTGATGCCTCTTCCACCAACTCGTCATTTGTCGAAGCAATACGCTCTCTTCGACTAAACAATTTCACACCAATCACCTGACCTTCAACCCCAGTTGGGACAACCAATGAAGCATCTTTCACATCTGCCGCCTTCTCACCAAATATCGCCCGTAGCAAACGTTCTTCCGGAGCGAGCTCTGTTTCAGATTTCGGAGTGATCTTACCGACAAGAATGTCACTAGGAACCACTTCGGAACCAATGACAACAATACCATCATCATCAAGATTTGCTAATGATTCCTCCGAAACATTCGGGATATCCCGAGTAATTTCTTCCTTCCCAAGCTTTGTATCTCGCGCTGTGATTTCAAACTCTTCAATATGCACTGAAGTGAAATAATCCTGACGAAGGAGTTTTTCGGAGATGATGATCGCATCTTCGAAGTTGTAACCCATCCAAGGCATGAAAGCCACAAGAACGTTTTTACCCAAAGCGATCTCACCAAGATCGGTCGCAGGACCGTCCGCAAGAACATCACCGGCTTTGACTTCTTCACCCACGCGACAAAGCGGAGTCTGATTGATGCAAGTTCCTGAATTGGATCTTAAGAACTTCTTCAAATGATAAGTCTTTTTATCGAGTCGGTTCCTCTTAGATGAAATGACGATATGAGCTCCATCTACAGTTTCCACAATTCCATCTTCTTCAGCAATGAGGACAGCACCAGAATCTCTAGCCGCCTTTCTTTCAAGACCAGTTCCAATAAGTGGCGCTTCGGTTTTCAAGAGGGGTACCCCTTGACGTTGCATGTTTGATCCCATCAACGCTCGGTTCGCATCGTTATGCTCCAAGAACGGAATCAATCCAGTCACAATCGATACAAGCTGCTTTGGAGAGACATCCATGTGTGTCACTTTCTCTGTCTCAATCTCGATCTGCTCACCACGATATCGAGCCCAACACTTTTCCTCCGCAAACATTTTCATATCATCCAACGGAGCTAAAGCTTGAGCGATAATATAACGCTCCTCTTGGTCGGCGGTCATATATTCTACTTCATCCGTGACAATGCCATCTTTTACAATCCTATAAGGAGTTTCGATGAAGCCAAATTCGTTAATTTTCGCAAAAGATGAAAGGGAGGTGATCAAACCAATGTTCGGACCTTCCGGCGTCTCAATCGGACAAATTCTTCCATAGTGACTTGTGTGAACGTCACGAACTTCAAAGCCCGCACGATCTCTGTTCAAACCACCTGGCCCTAATGAAGAGAGTCTTCGTTTATGAGTCAACTCTGCTACAGGGTTTGTCTGATCCATAAACTGTGATAACTGTGATCGACCAAAGAAGTCTTTTAGAACACCCGATAGAGCTTTCGCTGAAACGATTTTTCCAGGAGTTAACGTATCAGAGCTGAAGTCGAATAAGTTCATTCTCTCACGAATAATTTTCTCCATTCGCGCCAAACCAATTCGGCACTGATTCTGAATCAATTCCCCTACAGAACGAACACGTCGATTTCCAAGGTGATCAATATCATCGATTGAAGTATCGTCATCACCGGCTCTCAAACGAATCAGATATTTAAGCGCACCAATCACATCTTCTTTTGTCATCGTCAGAGTTTTGAGCGTTTCATCATTGACGTCAAGACCCAGCTTTGTATTCAGCTTATAACGACCCACTCGACCGAGATTGTATCGCTTACTGTCAAAGAAAAGACGCATGATCGCAGAACGAGCATTCGACAATGTTGCAGGCTCACCAGGTCGGATTTTACGATAGAAGTCTTTCAAAGCAGACTCGTAAGAATCAGTTGGGTCCTTTGCAAGCATTTTGATAATAGGACTGGTCTCATCAGCACCTTCAGCAATCTTGATTGTGGTACTCCCAGCATCCAACATCCGCTTGAGCATGGCAGTAGTCAATTTTTCAGACGCTTTTCCGAAAACCAACCCGCTATCTGCATCGACGACATCTGCAGCAAGAATTTTTCCCACATATTTGGAGATATCTTTTTCAGATTTTAGCTTTGCTTGAGTCGTCTTAAAGAATTCTTCAATAATATCCGAATTAGAAGAAAAACCAAGAGTTCGAATAAATGTTGTGGCTAGAACTTTTCGACGTCTCTGCTTTCTGTCCACATAAATGTAAATCAGATCATTCGGATCAAAGGCAGCTTCAAGCCAGCTTCCACGATAAGGAATGATTCTGAGAGAAAAGAGTATTTGCCCCCTGGTATGTCGTTCTTGCTCAAAGCATATCCCCGGAGAGCGATGTAATTGGGACACGACGACCCTTTCAGCACCATTGATGATAAAGGTACCTTTATCAGTCATGATGGGAATGGTCCCCATGTAAACTTCTTCTTCTTTAATCCCTGTTTCGTCAGTCAAACGAAACTTCACCTTTAACGTCACACTGTAAGTAATCCCACGGCGAATACATTCATTAGGATTGTATTTTGGGACCCCTAAATTATAGGAAAGAAATTCAAGAACCGTTTTCTCATCATAGGATTTTATGGGGAATATATCGGTAAAAATCTCTTGCAAACCAATATCTTCCCGATCCTCAGGAAACTTATCCGCCTGTAAAAATTGATTGTAGGACTTAATCTGAATTTCAATCAGATTCGGAAGATCGATAATATCCTCTTTTTCCTTAAAACTGATTCTTTTTCGTAAGCGTTGTGACATCCTAAAGGGCTCCCTCTAAAAGATAAAATGTTGACATATGAAAAAATGTTTTTTTGCAGCAAAATTCGCCATGCACAAAGTATGAACTTATGTAATTCAACATAAGTTGCGGCGGTATTGAATAAAATGAAACTGAGATAATCAAATCAAAAAACCTGTGAACCAAGTATAAAGCTATGCAGCAAATCACTTATATAGCATTTCTATGCTAAACATCAACCTTTATTTATAAAAAAATAAAGATAATTTAATTTAAGAAGCACAGGAACTAAGTTCCTCTGCTTCATGAATCTACCACTTTGATTAAACACCCTTAAGGGTTGCTTTCGCACCAGCAGCTTCCAATTTGGATTTAATTTCCTCTGCTTCAGCCTTAGGTACTTTATCTTTCAAAACTTTAGGAGCACTTTCAGTCATTTCTTTAGCTTCTTTCAAGCCAAGGCCAGTAACTTCACGAACCACTTTGATGACTCCGATTTTCTTATCGACCGGCACTTCTGCAAGTGTGACTTCAAAATCTGTAGCCTCTTCAGCAGTCTCTCCGTCACCAGCAGCAGCGACTGGAGCCGCTACAGCAACTGCTGCAGCAGAAGCTTCGACACCCCAAGTTTCTTCTAATGTTTTTTTGAGTTCCGCCATTTCTAGAACGGTTAACTCGCTAAGAGCTGTGACTAGCTTTTCAAGTTTAGCACTAGCTTTAGTTTCTGTACTCACGGTTAAACCTCTCTGATTTATTGTTGTAATTTATGATTGGCCTTCTTCTTTTTTGCATTTGTTGTCCAAGCAGTAAACAACACTGCTGACAAGAGCATTCATCACTGAAACAGTCTGTACCAGTGGCGCTTGTAAAAGACCGACAAACTGTGCCCGAAGTTCTTGTTTACTTGGAAGTTTTGACAACTCTATCATAGCCTTAGAATCGAGGATTTCTCCGTCGATACATCCGCCTACAACTTTCAACTTGTCATCAGTCGCTTCCTTTTGACATTCAAAGACAGCTTTTGTAGTTTCAATGGGGTCACTGGCGAAAACCACTCCAATGTGTCCCGTTAACATATCGAGATCAAGCTTAAAACCTGATTTGTCAGATGCGATCATAAACATCCTCTTTGGCACCATCTTAATGTTGCCTCCAACTTCACGAATTTTCTTTCGAAATTGGTGCATTTGATTCGCATCCAAGCCAAGGTAGCTCATGATCACAAAAGATCCGTAATGATCAATTTGTTCCTGTAATTCATCGAGGAATAATTGTTTTTCTTTTCTCACGTTACCCTAGCTCCTTATGCAGATTCCAGTTCGCGGAGGTCAATATTCACACCCGGTCCCATTGTTGATGAAAGAACAACAGACTTGATGTACAGCCCCTTAGCAGAAGCTGGCTTCGCACGCATGATGGCTTCTAGATAAGTTGTCACATTTTCAAGCAATTGCTCAGCTGAAAAAGACAACTTCCCTACACCTACGTGGATACCTGCATGCTTATCGATCTTAAATTCGATCTTTCCGCCCTTTAATTCGCTCACCGCCTTGGTAATATCTGTGGTCACTGTCCCCGCTTTAGGGGTAGGCATTAAACCACGTGGTCCAAGGATTTTTCCAAGCTTTCCCACTTCACGCATCATATCTGGTGTCACCACCAAAGCGTCGAAGTTGGTCCAACCTGATTTGATTTTCTCAATGAGTTCTACGTTCCCAACGTAATCTGCTCCAGCATCAGTAGCTTCTTGAAGCTTATCCCCTGATGTTATCACAACGATAACCATTGTTTTCCCTGTTCCATTCGGTAATGAAACAGTTCCACGAATGTGCTGGTCTGATTTACGAGGGTCTACGCCAGTCATTAAAGACACCTCCACCGACTGGTCAAATTTGACCGGTGGACAACGCTTTAATATATCGATAGCTTCTTGGACACTATATGGCTTTTCTATCTCATATAGATCCGCTATCTCCCGAAACCGTTTACTTTTACGACCCATAATTATTCTACTTCCTCTACTTCCTCTACTTCCTCTACTTCCTCTACT
>JAAKFL010000057.1 GCA_011065065.1 Chlamydiota bacterium
AAATCCTCCGCACACTCATTTGCAAAGGCTTGCATGGCTCCCTTGTACTCTGATTTAAGCGTCCCAGGATAAACACACTCGTAGTAAAGGACCGGCGTCTGATTTTTTTCATCGAAAAGCAGCCTAAAAATAGATCTTCCCACAATTTTATTATGCTCATCTTTTATCGCAATGATCCGATGCTTTCCATCCATGACATAACCCATCAAACCTTTATTAAGACACGCACTTCCGCCAACTCGCTGGCAGCTTCCACTGACTTCAGTCCCGGCAAGAAAAAGGTCTAAGGGATCATCACTATTCACGAGCATCCAAGCATCAACATTCCGATCCGCTGAAGGCTTTAACATTTGCTTGAGCTCCACAATATCATTAAGGAATTCGCTCTCAGGACTCAATTCTCGTAAAAGATGTTCGATTTCCCGTAACTTATGGGTTGTGAAACTTTCGGGATTTCGAAAAAGATCGACTAAGAGATCATCCAGTTCACTGTACCGAAGAACTCTCCTTCTTTTCGATGAATATCCCAAAAGAACGGCAAATTGTGGAAATTCCTCCATGGGTAAATGGCCATCATCCACTTTACATTTCAAATATTCAGCTAAATCAAAATCGCCCTCTGTTGAAGTGTCCGGAAGATAGTCTCTCAACGGTTTTACATGTCCTTTTTTCCATTGATCTTTTAACCCCTCTCGAGAAGCAAAAATGATCTCCAAATGCTCAGAATCTTCATACCGATTTTCCTGAAACTGATCTCGATCAACATCTTGAATAAAATCCCGGACAATGCCTTGCATCTTTTCTAGATCCTCAGGTGAAAGCATTTGACACCCGGACATGTAAACCAAAAGAGCTTCAGGATGACGTTCGCCAAAAAATACTCTCTCAAACCTTTCAGGATTTTCGAGTGCCAAACCTGGTAAAAGCTCTTCAAATGCCAGTTTCAGACAAGAAAAAATCTGCTTTTGGACAGATGATTCAGGATCTAGGGATAATTTATTCTCTTTTTCTAAAACACATAGAGCATTTAAAGCGTTAAGCTCTTCACAGAGTCTATGATTGGGTAATCGACTGAAGTAATTCAGACATTGTGCGATTTGAGCCGAACCGATTTGTATGGACTTTTCTAAATGCAGTAATCCTTTTAAAAGTAATGACAGCTTATTGCCATCATGAATCAGTTTTCTTGAAAAATATGTGATTGGATTTGGTGAGATCTCAGGATTTTTCTTTTTCAAGTCCAAAAGCATCAACCTGACCAACAGAGAATTCTGAGATTGACGAGACGCTTGAATAAATTTCTGACACTCTCTTTTATCGGAAAGAGATTGCACTTGACTGACGAATTTTTTTATTAAGTCATATCTCAAATCCATATCACGAAGACGATAGAGAACTTTCAAGATTTTGGTTTGATGAAACAAATCTATTTGACCTTTTGAGAGACATAAGGCCGCTCGACTAATCGCATGATACATCCATAAAGCCAATTCATCTTGCAAATTTGAATCCTCAATCTGAATCAGGTCGTCAAGGCAAAGGAAGAGCGGGTCATATTTGACAGCCAGCCTCCTCAAATGTTGTAATGGTTTTGTTGGGAAGCTTTCATTTTTGAATAAATTCAAGAGAACTTTCCAGGCATCATTAAATTGATCAAAATTGGGATGGTTTTTGTTCTCAATTTGAAAATACTTTTTAATTATGTCTAAATGATTCTGATTATCATTTTTCAGAGCCTTAGGCATCAATCCTGTGATTGAACTCAAAAGATCCGTAACTCTTCCATAAGCCATTTTCCAGTCAGAAAGCGGCTGTAGCATCAACTTTTTGCGCTCTTCCATCTCAAGACTTGTGAAACGAATCAGATCTCGATAATTTTCAAAAGTTTCCCTAACAGAATCGTCCTCAAAATTAAATTGAGCTAAATATTGTACAAGTCGAAATGCTGACGATTGATGTTTTCCGAGCTCGAGTGCCAGCAGTTTGAGAAATTCTTGATCATGAAAACCAAATTTCTGAATTTTTTTCGCAATTTCATCCGCAATATATCGATGCTTTGCCCATTTCAATAGGAGATCTTGTTTGGTTTTTTCATCTACAAATCTAAAATTTATGTGTAATTTGAGCAATGCTGCGGCGTCTGCAATACACTCGGGTGGAGATTTCTCGATTCTTTTGATGATGTAAGTCAAAAATTCTTGATTCACTAAATCATGTTTAATAAAAAAATTGATCAAACAATAAAGGCGAGTTGAAGACTCAGTCATTTTCCACCCAATCCTTGAAATAAGCTCACGATCATGAATGTCATATATTCCAAAAAATTCACCTAGGTAATGAGCTGCTCCATCAGATTTAACCAATGTCCAAGCTAAAGCCTCTTGGGATTCTTGATCTTCAAAACCGAATTCCTTAAGATGAGACATGATATAGTAAAGACCTGCGCCATATCTGATACCCTCAAGTGCAAGATTCTCGAGAAATTTAACATCATCAAACCCAAATTTATGAAGATTTTTTGCAAGCTCTTCGGCACCATTGCGATGTTTGATCATTTCACGTGCTAGCTTCTTCACGCTATCGGGATCATCAAAATGAAAATTTTCAAAATGGAGAATAAGGGCTTTGGCCCCCTCCCCATATTTCACAATTTTAAATGCGAAATACGTGACAATCTCACTCTCTTCGATCGGAAATTTTTTGAAATAAACCGCCAAAGCAGCAGCCCCCTCTTCTGTTTCAACACACTGAAGGGCGACTTGTATCAGTTCTTCCTCAGTTAAACCAAAACAATCGATATTTTTTACAAAAGTTTGAGTCACATGGCCGTACTCAATGATACTCAAAGCGAGCTTGCGGAGTATATGTGATTTAAAATAAGTAAAACTTTCAATATTTTCTGCAAATGTTCCGGCCCCATCTTTGTATTGAATGATTTTGGTGACAAGTTTGAGACAAAACTCTAAATTTTTAAATCCAAATTTCTCGAAATTTCTTGCCAATCCTTTAGCTCCGCAATTCGTTTTGCAAAGTTCCTGAGCGATCTTTTTCTTAAAGTCAACCTTCTTAAAATTGAACTGATCGATGAAATCGGCAAATATGGCGGCAAATGAACTATTTGCCAATCTTATGGCAAGCTTTTGAAGCCTGTTATCATCAAGATTAAACTTTCTGATATTTTTTAGAAGCGCACGACAGCGTTCCTTATGCAGAAAACATGCCTCTACAATTTTGAGCTTGAAATCCAAATCCATAAAATGAAATTTATCAATATTGGAAGCCAGTTCACTAATTCTTTCCTTTTCAAGCAATTTTAGGGCGAGGATCTTTAGAAAATCACTTTCAAACCCCAATTGATCAAAATGTTTTACAAAAGCCTTCGACACCCAATATTCCCCTGCCATCCATAAAGCCATCTCTTTGAGATCTGAATCCTTCACACAAAATTTTCGAATATTGGGAACCAAAAAATAGGATATGCTATAATTTTTAACTAATTCGGTCGCCAGCCTTTTTAAAAAATTTGAGTCCCGAAAACCAAACTTTTCAAGATTTAAAATCAGTGCTTTACATGTAGATTCTCCATATACTATATTTTCCCGATCCATGGCAATGGTCAATGCGAAGGAATGTCTCGTTTTCAAATCGTCAATACCTAGCTTATCGAAATAAGTGACCACTGCACATCCGCCAAATCCTATTGGGAGAATCGTCGAAAGAATCAATCTCTTATATGCCTCATCGCCCTGAGTCAAAGCGTCAATATTTTGAATCAAAATTTCAGCCAAATGCTGTTTCTTGACCATTTTCCTTGCGATTTTCAGCTTAAATTCGGCATCCATCGTTTTAATGATCTCTAAATGATCTTCAAAGAATGAAGGATCAGATAGGATTTTCTGGAGCCACTCTTCCTGAGACCAAAAAGGCTTTAATCTTTTTAATAGAGGTTCACTATAAGAATATTCTTTAATGATAGGCAGCGCCGTATCGCTGACAGGGTCATGATCTTTATCGTTCCAATCTCTTTGATGACTTTGGTGATTACCAGTTACAAAATAAAATATTTTTCCATCAAATTCCATTGATTCATCCTAATAAACGACAATTTATGAAATACTATCCGTTAAATTTTTGCAAGTGTGTAATGAATGCCATAATTTGTTTTTCGTCCTTTTCGTCCCAAAACATGCTAAGCCACAATAACTTTCATTTTATGACGAATAAATTCACAGGATTAACAGGATCGTAAACGACAGGATATACAGGATTCTCCTTAATCTTGTTTATCCTGTCGTTTACGATCCTGTTAATCCTGTAAATTTATTCGTCATAGAAAAGATGTGTAGAATTGTAAGAGCTTGCCTACGGATTCCAAAAAGTGCTAAGCCACAATAACTTTCATTTTATGGAGGATTTCCTGTACAATAGGGTCTATGGAAGCTAATGATATCTTACTCGATTTTGTCAGATTTCTCGAAAGTTCTCCCACGGCGTGGCAAGCGACTGATCACGCTGCAGAACGTTTGCTCGATTCTGGATTTACAGAACTTCATGAAGGAAATTTTTGGAGCCTCGAACCCGAAGGAAAGTATTTTGTCATTCGAAATGGATCTTCTCTTTGCGCATTCATTCTACCCAAAGAAAATACCGAAAACATTCGCTTAATTGGATCGCATACCGACAGTCCCGGATTCAAATTAAAACCTCATCCTGAATACTCCCACAAAAATATGGTGATGTTTGGGGTAGAAGTGTATGGAAGTCCTCTATTGAATTCTTGGCTAAACCGCGATTTAGGGATTGCGGGAAGAGTCATGGTTCTCAATGAACAGGGACACATTGAAGAACACCATGTCGTCTTAGATCAACATCCGGTGACAATTCCGCAACTGGCCATTCATTTAGATCGCGAAGTGAATTCGAAAGGGCTTCTTCTCAATAAACAACAACATACTTCAGCCATCGCCACACTCGAGAAAATCCCTTCAGGGAATTATCTCGAACGTTTATTAAGGGATCGTATTTCCTTTCAAACACTTTTGGGACATGATCTGTTCCTTTATCCCTTAGATCGCGTACAGTTTTTAGGACAAGATTATGAAATGCTTTCTTCCTACCGTATCGATAACTTAGCGGGAGTTCATGCCAGTCTCTTAGCTCTTTTGGAACAAGAAGTGGATGTGAACACACTGAAGATGGTGATGTTTTGGGATAATGAAGAAGTGGGTTCTGCCACTCCGCAAGGAGCCGAGTCCCCTTTTGTCAGCCATGTTTTAGAAAGAATCCTCGAACGACCAAACTTGTTAAGAATTCTTGCAAAGAGCTTATGCGTTTCTGTCGATTTAGCACATGCCGTGCATCCCAATTATCCTGAGAAGCATGATCCTTTGCATAGTCCCGTGTTGGGAGGAGGCATCGTGATCAAACACAATGCGCAACAACGTTATGCCACTGATGCTCGTTCACTTTCGGATCTCAAAAAAATTGCCACGGAACAAAAGATTCCCCTTCAAGAATTTGTTGTGCGATCTGATATTCCTTGTGGATCAACAATTGGGCCTCTGCATGCCAAAATGACAGGGATGCCCACAGTGGATATCGGCATCCCTCAATTATCGATGCATGCAGCTCGAGAGCTGATTGCATGCGAAGACCATGTACACATGGTCGATCTTCTTTCACATATCTTCAAATACAAATAATTCTCAATACTAAGCAGCGTTTTCACTCATCTGCTCGTAATCCAAATTCAGCCACATCTTCTCAAGCAACTCATACATCTCACGAGATGATTCATATGACGGATTATCGCTAAAGTGTTTCACTAAATCTGCAAGAACACCATCACGGTTACTAGCGGATAAACCTTTCAACTCTTCCCGTATTGCAGCCACAAGTGCTAATCGTGGATCGTTGGGATTTTCCTTTTGGATTTGCTCGAATAAACTTCCTTGAGAAATCATATTCAACAACTCTTCTTCTGTAATCCAACCAGTTTCCTTTTCATAAAACATCGTTAGCGCACTGAGCAAAAACGAAAGATTCATTCTCGCAATCAAATCAGACTTCTGATCACCAGTCAATGCTGAAAATCTGGCATCCTGTGCGATCACATCCCGCACCACACCCGACTGCACCATCTGCAATGTTGCGTACGCTAGCTGACTCGCTAGTGCACCTTTGGGCAAATTCCCTTTTGTGGCTTGTGCTGTTCCTGTCAAGGAAAGTAAAATCGGCGAGATCAACCCCGCTGAAATCAAAGCGCCTGTCATTGCTAGAGCTTCTGCCATCTCCGGAGGCACTACTCCAAAAATCCCAGGATTCAAATTGTGTAAATTACTTAAAGCTATAGGATTCGCAGCAGCGCTTAATTGAGTGATAGCAAAAGCTGACATCATCGTAAAACCCATCAAATTCGCCACCGCTAATTGCGTTGAAGAAACTCCGCTAACCTGCGCTTCTTCCTTTGATGAGTAGTTCGCTGCAAACTGACCAATTCTATCAAAACCCATCCGAATCGCTCGCTCAATTTCCTCTTTATTAGCCTTTTTATTTTCTTCAATACCTCGTGCCCAAACATCCAGAATCGCATTGATCACTGTCGCTTCAACACTGTTGAAAAGCAACATAAATGCTTCGACATCATTACGCGCTGGTCTAAAAACTTCAGGATCCAACAGTAATGGCTGGCCGGGAGCTTGGACCCCTTTCTCTACATCTTTCTGCTGGGCTTGTTGAATGGAGTCTGTTTGGGTAACAGGTGTTTCTACAGTCTCAGAACCCGTTGTCTCGGTTTGTTCTGTAGATGTTGAAGGGGTAATACCTTTTAATTGATTGAGAAGATCATCTAAATTTCCTAATCCTTCTGACATATTTACCTCATTCACTATTTGTTAATAAAATGAGAGAACATAAAAACTATTACAATAAACTTCCTCTCTACATTATATTATAACACATTATAATAATATTTTCATTTATAATTTTACTAATAAATCTGTAAAGAAAGCCAATTTTTCTATTTTTTGCTCGATTTTATACAATTTTTGAGCGAATATTCCAGAGAGAAGCGTCGAGTTTTGCGTTTATTCTTCACAAAATCTCTTCTTTTCGCTTATTCTGGCTGCAATTGAGAGGAGAAGGGGTTCATGGAGAAGGAAACATCAAAACCGACGCATTTTAAGGGCAAAGAAGCGGTCGAACATGTCGTAGAAGCTCAGGCCAAGGGGCTTATTTCAAAAGCGGAGGTTCATGGGGAAGAGATGCCGGGTCATATTTCGGCATTTGCAGATACAGCTCGAGAGACGGCGGTGATTCTTCTTTTGATCTGGTTGTTGATCAGCACTTTAGTGTTACAGGATTCACACTTTCTTGTATTGAGTGTGATGACTGTGGGATGGATTGTATGGAAGATGGGACGAAGTGCCTGGTTGGGGTGGTCGCGTCTGGAGCGATTGCATCGTCTTGTGGCGGAGGAAAAGTGGGAAATCGATCACCATCGCGATCAGGAGCGCGAGGAGCTTGCTGCTCTTTACGAAGCGAAAGGATTCAAAGGAAAATTATTAGAAGATGTCATGGATGTTCTGATGGCAGATGACGATCGGCTATTGCGTGTGATGTTGGAAGAGGAGTTGGGACTTTCTTTGGAAAAGCAAGAGCATCCTTTGAAGCAAAGTCTAGGAGCGGGGTTAGGGGCATTAGCAGCCTATTTTGTCTGCATGATTTTAACCTTATTAATTCCCAATTTTGGTATGATTTTAGGAACTTTTTGTGTGGTGGGAGCAGCAGCGGCGCTTTCCGCCCATTATGAGAAAAACCGTAAAATCCCGGCAATCGTATGGAATTTAGGCATTACAGTATTAGCTTTTGGATGTACTTATTTTCTGTGGGATTTTCTCACAAACTTTCTCTAGGATAGTGTTACATGACGACAACGACAAAAAAAAGTGCAGTTGTATTTGATGAATTTTTTGAAATGGGATTGGAAGATCACCTCAGCCCCTTTCTCACTCCCCATTCTCGTCGTTGGGGAGTCAATGCGATGCTCAACGCTTCGTTGCTTGCGACGTTCCTTTTGATCCTTGCATTTATTTTACGATATGTTCCCAATGGACTTCCGCTCTCGCATTTTTGTTTAGTGGGCGTCTATTTTTTTGCGGGGATTCCAGCGCTCATTGAATCGATCGAAGACACCATGAGACTGGAAATCAATATTGACATTCTGATGACTCTTGCCGCGTTTTCATCTGTTCTCATTGGAAGTCCTATGGAAGGGGGGATGCTTCTTGTTCTCTTTGCTCTTTCAGGATCAATGGAAGATGCCGTCACCGAAAAGGCAAAAGGAGCAATCAGTTCATTATACAAGTTATCTCCCTCCACAGCCACTGTTGTCGGTGACCTAGGAGAGCTGCACGAGCTGTCAGTCAAAGATATCCTGGCAGGAACAATTATTTTGATTAAAGCCGGCGAAATTGTTCCTTTGGATGGAAATATTATCGAAGGAGCTTCGTCAGTCAACTTGGTTCATTTGACAGGAGAAAATGAACCCATCACGAAAAAAGTGGGAGACATCATCCCGGCGGGAGCTCAAAACTTAGAAGGAACTTTCACGATGCAAGTGAGCCGTCCTAGCACTGAGTCTACTGTGGCCCGAATCATTAAACTTGTGACCTTAGCTCAAGATTCCAAACCCCGGATCCAAAGATGGTTTGACAGTGTCAGTGAAAAGTATGCGGCAACGGTGATCTTACTCACGATTTTCTTTGCAGCCTCATTTCCCCTGTTATTTAGCATGCCTTTTCTGGGAGAAGACGGCTCTCTCTATCGCTCCATTGCTTTTCTGATTGCAGCATCACCGTGTGCGCTGATTATCGCCACACCCATTGCCTACCTGAGTGCTATCAGCACCTGTGCGCGCAAAGGGATTTTAATCAAAGGCGGCGTCACACTAGACGCGCTTGAAAAATGTTCTGTCATTGCCTTTGATAAAACCGGCACTCTGACAAAAGGAGAGCTTGAGTGTGTGGAGATCACTCCCCTTCAAGAAACTGATAGAAGTAATATTTCCATCCGCGTTGCTTATGCATTGGAAAGACACGCCGTTCATCCTATTGCTCATGCCATTGTCAAGCACGCAAAAAATCAGGGGATAAAACCTTTGAAAATCCAAAACTTCAAATCGGTTCCAGGATATGGTCTGGAAGCGGAAGTGGAAGTGGGATCGGAATTTGTGCAAGCCTTTATCGGAAACATCGAATATATCCTCCCAAAACTCCCGATCGAAAAAGCTTCTCATCTCTCCACCCTTGTAGACAATGCCAAGCGTCAAGGAAGAGTCTTAACGATTTTGGTGATGGGTGAAGAAGGTTATCTATTTCAATTTGAAGATATGTTGCGTCCCGGCATGAAAGAGACCATCAGAAATCTCAAACAAAGCGGTGATTGGCGCCTCTTGATGTTAACCGGAGACCACCCGGAAAATGCCAGCAAAATTGCTGGAGAGTTGCAGATGGACGAGTATTATGCTGAGTTGCGACCTGAGGACAAGTTAAAATATGTGAGTGAGATCTCACAAGAAAAAGGGCTTGTCATGGTCGGAGACGGCATTAATGATGCTCCCGCTTTAGCGAGAGCCACCGTGGGCATTTCCATGGGAAAAGTAGGCAGCACAACAGCGATTGAGGCCGCTGATGTGGTTTTGCTTCACGACAATCTTGAGCGGCTTGGTTGGCTCATGAATAAAGCCGGTGATACAAAGAAAATTGTGACGCAGAATCTGACTTTGGCAGCTGCGGTTATTCTGTTTGCGACGACACCTGCGCTTTTGGGTTGGGTGCCGCTTTGGCTTGCGGTGGTGTTGCATGAAGGTGGGACTGTGCTGGTTGGCCTGAATGCGCTACGTTTGTTAAAATAAGAGATCTTTAAAAATTTAACCGCGAAGATCGCGAAGATCGCGAAGATGCGCGAAGACGTGGCTTAGTCATAAATATTTAATTCAAAACGTCTAACAAAAGTTCCTATGAGTATACAACGTCTTCGCGCATCTTCGCGGT
>JAAKFL010000058.1 GCA_011065065.1 Chlamydiota bacterium
GTCGCGACCTTTGTGATGCTCTTTTTGATTCGCGATGTATTTTTTTACGGCATGGTAAGTTGATTGGTCGACAGAAAAAACACCATAACCAGACTGCCAGGAAAATATCGAATATTCTCGGTTTTGAGACTTAATCCATTTTGAAGAATTAGATTTTATCAATTCCACGATTTTTGAAATAGTCATACTACGTGGCTGTTCAATGAGTATATGAATGTGATCCTCTATTCCTCCAATGGCATGTACAAAGCATCCATGGTTCTGACATATTGAGGAGATGTAGCCATGTAATTTTTTCTCAATGTTAGGAGAAATGAATAACCTTCTTCCTTTGGTGCTGAAGACAATGTGTAGATATACTTTTGAAAGAGATTGACCCATAATATTACCGTTGGTGTTAAACGTATGTGCAATCGTAACGAAATATATGGATTGATTTCCAGATAAACTTTCTTGTAGAAGTGTCGCCCTTTCAGGGCTCTGTCGGTGGGGGTAGATCTTGATCCTAGGCCTCCGCTTCGCTACAGCCTAGGCTATCAAATGCCAGGCCTCCGGCCCTAGTGCTCTGTGTGCTCTGTGATCTCTGTGGTGATTTTTTATATCCGATTTGGAAAAAGATGTGTTAAATTGTAAGGGCAAGCCTGCGCACTCCAAAAAGTGAATTTATCCTCTGGAACTTCCTTCACCAGCCCGCACCTGTTCGAAAACGCAATGCAACATGGAACCGGGATATTTTCGCTGCTTCTCCAGATCAAATGCTAAAATATTTTTCAGCAAATACTGCTCCATTTCGTCCGATCCATACTCAGCTATCCAAGTGCGTAAATATTTCTGTTCATCAACCGTATAATCAAACAACAAGCCTTTGTAAAATTTGGTTTGTGTGATGAATTCAATGTATTTCGAATCAGATGTCACACTTTCAATAGAGTCCATATCCTGATTGGTATTCAAAACTCCTAACTGAGGATCAACGAGATAAACCTTGTGATAAGAAGGAGACAGCATTAAATTCTTGATCTCTTGAAATTCGTATCCATATTTATCATATGCCAATCCCAATGTACTCCATGCATTATTATAATACTTCTTAATGACTGCATTACTTTCGTCTTCAGAAAATGAACATTTTTTCTTAAATTCGTCTCTCACAAATCCTCTTATACCTTCCCTATGCTTAAATGCTCCATCAATTGAAGCATCGAGATCCACAGCAAAAGGTTCCAATCCCTTTTCCTTCAAAATTTTGTTCAATATTTCGACATAAAATTCTAATTCATCACGAGCAATCTTCCTTAAGTCATGGCCTCCATGAATGAATGCTAGCTGTTTTTGTAAAAACTCCGCTTCATTTGCAGAAAGAAATGTAAAAACATACTCTCCTTTATCATTGACATAACAAGCACATATCCCAACGGGTTTGCTTCCCCTTCCAAACGGAATCCCTAAATGATTCCATTTTTTATCCTCATCAAAATCAAATTTATGTTGTGCAAAATTCTTTGTCACACATATTCGACCCGAAAAGGGTGATTTTCCCTGAAAGGTAAGCATACTTTTTTGAAGATCTAAATATCTGTTGAGCTCCTGTTTAATTTTGAGATCATATTCAGATAATTGAAGAAAATCGCCAGATAAACGATCTGCTTCTGAAGTCGAAAATTCCATATCCTGATATTCTTGTGTCACATCCATTTCCACTTGAGCTTCTTGTTCAACGGATTCTTCCACCTGAACCTCCATTTCAGTTGCAGCTTGAGGATCAACAACTTTATCTGGAAGAGTCTCTAAGTCGACAAGCTTTTCCATTTCATCTTCTAAAGAATCCGTATCAAAGAAAAAGAAGACTTCCGGTACCTCTAAAAGAAGATCATCTACTTTTTCTAATGTTTTCTTAATGTATTGTTCACAGAACAATTCTCGATCAATTTCTTTCTCAATACATCCAAAAGAGGCGAAGGGAAGATCTCCTTGCTTCCTCGAATAAAGCCCCTGACGAGTCAATGCCTCAACAAATTTTCTGATGATCTCTTCATCAAGATTAGGGTCGAGAAGAACATTTTCGATGGAGTGATCTAAAACCCAGTTGACCTTCTGCTTAAACGCTCTCAGATTATCACGCTCTTTTCGCACTCCTTGGTTTCTAGCGCACATGACCAAAACACTATCCAAATCGACATCCTTAAGAGTTTTTCTCAGATCTTCAGGAATTGCAAAATCCACTGACTGTTTGTCATCCAATCCCCTCATCCTCCAAACCCCTTGTAAGAGATCTCGAGTGGTCACATTTTTCCCAATAGTTGTCAGCGCTTTGGCCGATGGATTTTGGACGACATCGGCTCCGGTGGTGATATTGTACAGTGTAAACCGCCGATCAGCATATTCCTCCCCTTCATACTTAGTATCCGATAAGAGAACCGGCGCTTTTTCTCCACGCCCCAAAAAAACACCACGACCATAAGTGCCCGGAGGATCATCCACATCGTTGAAATAGATCACTCCATCAAATTGATCGGAATCAAGTTGCTTGAGAATATTTTCTGCCACACTTTTGGCACTTTGCCCCCGGAACCAAGCTCCACAATCAATACATGCATGATAGCCATCGAGATTTTTATAAAGATTCTCATCCGACAAAACTTCTACATGGGATTCGGAACGAGCCAAAATTTGCAGGGTCTTGCCATCAAGGGCCTTTTCAGGTCTCGGTTGTAGAGAGGAATGAAACGTCTCTTGATTCCATAGTGTCCCTGTAAATCCCATAACGGACTTGAACATACCTGCCAGATGTTGACTGTTACTCGTTAACGATTCCTCTTTAACTTTCACTTCGGGCCAGGAGAATTTTTGGACAAAATCCATACGATTTTCGAGAGTCTTATTAAATTCATCTTTAATGGCCTCAATATCTCCGGCAGTGACATTAAACAGAGTCTTTCCAGAAATAGAGTAAATTTCAGTAAATTTTTTCGCGGCTTGGCTTTTTTGTAGCGGAGTCCCAGACTGGTATTCCAGAAACGCTTCTCCCTTTAATTCCTGGATAATCCGTTCGGCCTGCTGTTCTGTCACTCCACGCCTCAAGTAATAAAGCATCGAGTAAATTAACGTTTCATAGGCGTTCCCAAACTCACTCCCTTCATTTGGCACGTTACTCCGGGCATAGGGGATGACAAGATTTTTGGGAGATTTCTTTGAAAGGCCAAAATGCTCATCACAGTTTTTGCTAAAGGCTAGAGGAATGAGATTATTGAGTATTTCGCGAGATAAGGCAATTTGGTCTCTGACATCAGATTCACGAATCTCAGATGGAATCTCTGTGACTGAATCACCTCGGTTCATATACGCAATCACAGAAGGAGTCGCATCTAAACCATGCCTATTCAAAACCGTCTCAATCAATTTCGGCTTGATTTCCGATTCATAAGTTTCGAGGTCAAAAACAGCATCAAGGTCACGATCGAGATTGAAAAAGTCGAGATATTCTTTGCTAGACATGACTTCGAAGAGAGAGGAAACCTCATCCAATGTTGACTCGTTTAAGGGAATTTCAAGAGGAGAAGCGAAGTTGACTTCTTTCGTACAATTCAAAATCATATCGGCCTCATCCAAAATCGCCGCCGCTTCATTTCTCATGAGATTGAGAATTTTTCTCAGGGTATCGACTTTTTCTTGAAGTTCACGATTGGCTTTAGTTCCCTTTTTCTCTTTCGAGAATTCAAGTAAAGTTTCTTTGAATTGCAGACGCAAACTATGAGCTGTAGTCGTTTTGAGCATGCAATAGCTACGATTTTCCTTAATCCGGTCAAATTTCACCAGAATGTCTTTCAGCTCGGAAAGTTCTGGACGCTTGCCTTCAGGTAAAATAATGGTTTCGATTTCTTGATGGAGAAATTCGCGTGAGAACTCCTGCATATCCGCAAGGTTTGTCTCAAAAAGCTCATCCGGAACTAGAATCATGGGAATACGTTTTCCATCACTCAAACTATACGCCAGTATGGGTAATATCACTTTGGATTTCCCACTTCCCATAAGCAGCTGCATGATCAGATTCTGAGCCACCTCATCCCCAGTGGCACACATCGCCCGAATGGTTTTGACTTGTTTCTTTCTCAATCGGAACCCCGAGTAATACTCAAAAACAAGAAGTGCACGATCGACATTGGGATCTTTGTAATGACGTTTTTCCTTGATCAGGTTGCTGAGGTTTTGCAACATGACCTCTCGCTTGATTTTTCCCGTTTCAGCATAGGCCTTAGATGCGGTTTTTTGAATATTGGCAAAATGATTCCATTCAGTTTTCATGGTAAGATAGTTCACAATGTCGTCAGTCAGCTTCATCAGCTTCCTTTTATCAAGAGTGGGGTTTCCTTCCCTAATGACGCTTCCGTTGTTTTGGAGATAGGCTATGATCAATTGATCAAGAGTCAACTCTTTCTGCCATCCCCCGACAATCCCCAGTTCTCTTTCACGAGCTTTTTGCGGATCTTCAGGCATTTGATTGGCAAAACAAAGAATTTGATTTTTAAGGTCCTCCATTTCTCCAGACATCTTATTCAGATAGTCCTGACACCATTCATCCAAATTCGAAAGATCATCATCTGAAAGCTGCACAATTTTAGAAGCATTGAGCTCAGCGTCATTCAATCTTACACTTTCACTTAATCGATTCATTTCATTTTGAACGACAGAAGTGTCTCTTGTATCTACAGCGAAAAGATCTTGAAGATGTTTTGAATGGACCTGATCATGATATTTTATTTCTGAAGTGAGTGAAATTCCAGACTTTTTAAGAGGTCCTGATTTAGGAGAGGCTGTGACCAACTCGTGACTTGAAGATAATGGGATCGGTTTGATTTGTCGTTTTTTGAATACCGGACCCTCGAATTTAATGGGAGTTTCCTTCTTTTTAGCCTTGGCCCCTTTGGGGATTTCATCATTATGCTTCTGGCAAACGGCCTTTATAATTTGAGTATATTTAGGGACATGCTTTCCATTTTTTGCATCTTCATAATCTTTACTAAAAGTCTTAATGATATCGTCATCGAGTTCCGTTAATCCCACCATGAAATCGCGTACCTGTCTATAAGCGATAACATTCATTAGACTTAATTTTAATCGAACTTTCTGACGAACTTTCGGATCTTCAGAGAGGACATCTTCCATTAATCTTTCAAAACCCTTAATCAAGCTATAATCTGTGCTGCAGTAATAAGGTTTACGGTATTTCGGTCTGGCAAACCTTGTTTTTTTATTCATTAATTGATCAAGATGACGATCTACCTTTTTGGGATCCATACGGATCACAATTCTTTCTTCCTGATCAGAATCAGCTGATGGTGTTATTTTAGAGGGAAAGAGGTGAGGGTCCCCTTGTTTTAAAAAGGCATATCGTAATTGAGACACTTCTCTGAGTAATTTTCCAGATTCTAGGACAAAATTGAGTAGTTCAGCTTCTTCCAATAATGTGAGTCTTGTATCTTTTGCATGATGGGCGACATCATAGTACTTTTCGAGAAGAGATGAAATGGTTTTAGCATCAGGTTTTTTCTCATGAAAGCGGTTCTTTAAGGTCATCATACGCAATTGAATGGCGAGAGATTCAGGTGTAGGATCAGGACTTTTTTCAATCAACTTATCGATCCAAGAAAGAATCTCCATTTCACTTTTGGTAAATCCCTTTGGATTAGCTGAATAAATCTGTTGTAAAAAGTGAAATGCCTTTGCATAGTTTTTTTGAGCAAAATGTAAGTAGCCTAAATAAAGATTCTCTTCATTTGTTGTCCCAATGAGTTCTCCTTGCATTTGATCAAATGTGAAAAATCGGGTGTCATCTCGATCAAATTTCAACTGATCCGCTCGCTTAAACGCACCTTTTTGACTGGCTATATCCAATTGACGACGGGGAATAAGAAAACGTACCTGTTCATTCTGATTGATTCTCAGAAATCCTTTAAATGTCGGAAGCGAACGAGGACTTCTCTGTCGAGAGCTCACTTGAGCGGTATGATCGGAGCTCAATACCCACTTCCCTTCCAATGACTCTAGTCGGATTCCTAAACCAGGCAATTCAATTGACCTGTCCCCCCAAATCGTCACCCATTTTTTGGGCTGTAAATTTTCTAGAGTCTTGTAAAGAGAGCTATCCATTTTAACCAATGGAGCTTCATGGTCATTTTCTCCAGGATGATAACGCACAAGGGTCATCACCTTTTCACCACCCTCTTCTTCCTGAATTCGTCCCACAGCGATACATTCACCTTTTTTATCCATCACAATCATTTGACCATGGGGTTCTCCTTCATCCCAATGCATCCAAAAGTCGTGATCCTTGCAGAACTTTCTAAACTCTTTTAATTCAGAATCAAAGGGGTTAAATTTTGTGTACCATTCACCTCCGATCTTCTTTTTAACAATGAGCTCACTTGTCTCGTCGGAGACAAGAATTTGATAATCATATTCATCAGGTGAAGATTTTTCATGAGCACGAAATTCTAACATTCCAGGTTTAAGAGAATCGATGGCCACTTTTTCTCCTGAGAACATCAACTGGGTCTCAGGATCCTCAAATAGATGCTTCATCGTTGCATGAGACCTTAAGAATTCAGGAAGAGGCCCGATGATCTTACCTTCTCGATAGATGGTCAGTGCCTCCATATCGATGGCGTAAGGACCACTTTCTTGTTGCAGCAATGGCCCCTTTCTCTCACATGGCCCCGTCACATCCTCAAAAAAATGTTTCATTAAATTTAAGCCCAATCGATTCTGATCATCCACTCCCCTTTCTTGAAAATTCTCAAAGAAACGGGCCATCACCTTTTGCATATCATCAATCATCATGAGTGGAGGATCTTTTTCGCGATTCAATTGAATATAGACATAAGACTTCGCTATTTTTTCAAAATCATCTTCCTCTAGTACCCTCTTGTTAACAAAACTCCCAATATTGAGTGCATGAATTTGGCAAAGTAAATCTCGATCTTTCTCATCACATGAGACTAAGAGTTCATCACAAAGATCAGATACAGCACCTAACTTCCAGTCCACCCCAACCCTTTTTGACACTTGATTCATAAGTTTGATAATGAGAATCTGAGCGTCAATATGACCAAAGTCACGGTGAATCTGGTAATTCTCTTCCAAAAATTTTGTAAGAAAATCTAGTCCCAAAGGACTGTCTCGGGCAAAATCTTCTAATTGATGACCGCTTAAGAATATTGATGTGATAAATGCATAGTAGTCAGGATCATTAAAAAGCTCTGGTCTTTCTTTAAGATAAGACATCAAAGCTGGAATCGCACAGTTTGATCGAGAGGCAATATATCCCAATTCCTGTGTTTCTTTCTCGGATAGCGATCCTACTGCTCTTTGACAGACGGCATTGTTCACATCATTGGACCACAGGTCTTCAGAATAATGGCCTTTATTCAATACTTTCCAAATCGATTCTTGCTTGTCATTGATAATTGGAAATGGAGAAGGGATCATGGCATCCTCTCCATACCACTCAGGCAACGAAAGACCTTTAACAATGACATCAAATCTAATCTCTTCACCATCTTCATCGTATTGAGCATCAGAAAACTCACCAACTCCCCAATCAGACCAATAATCCAAAGAATCGTCGGTATATTCCAGTCCAGGATTGCGATAAAAGAAGTTGTTGAGAAGAATATTTTGAAGCTGAGCTCGGAAGTAAACTGGGAGAAGATCATCTTGATGACTAAGGGCATGCGCAGCATGATCTCCTTCGGAATAATCCTCAAACTTATCCTCTGTAAATGTAGACTCCCACTGACGTTTGAATTCATCAGATTTAACAATGACCCCCAAACCTTCTTTAATACCCAACCGGGCATCTGGTTTGATGTCATCCAAACGATTGACCAATTTATTCCCCTTTAATCTGATGCAGCTTGTATCTCCAAAACCAAATACGTTTTTCCCACGTGAAACTTGTTTAAAATAGGACAATGACTTCTCAAGGTGATCCATCATCCGATTGTTCCCACCCAGCATATAGGGATAATATTTCCAATTAAATCGAGACCCTGAAACATCAATCGAAGTGATGCCTACATTAAAGTCATTTAGGAGACAGTCTCCTTTTTTAATATGATCGTTCACATCAGGCCGCATATTGTATAGGGTTAAAGAGCCCATGGCACAAAGCGTTGTCGAAAGAGCTAGCTGATCGGGTGTTCCTCTTAGATATGGTGGCAACTTTGCCACACAATTAATATAAAGAAGTTGAAGCTCCTGAAATTTGATCATGATTTCATTAAATGCATTGGCGTCTGGAATCCCTTTAAATAAGACTTCCCACTGGCTATCTTCATCAACCGTCGGAAGAGCTTCAACTGTGGACTCGATTAACGACATGGCTCCTCGGACATCACCCGCATGGAGCAAATTATAGGTACGATTTGTTTCTAGTAGAAGGTTGAAGAAATCATCATAAGTCTTCGGGGTCGTTAAGATAGTAGATCTAGAAGATCCAATACTGGGATTGGGATCATGTTCCTTTAAAGGGGAAACTGGGATTTTCTCTGACTCCACAACGTGGGGAATTTCAAGATCCTGACTATACCGTTTTCTGCGAACTTGTTGAACTTTTATATATGGTTGAATGCGACTGGAGATGAGATCACGAGATTTTTCATACTCATCTTCTGAAATCACACCATTTCGATACTGTTTTTCCACAGAACGGGCAAAAGTTTCCGTGTTTCTTTGAAGTAACAGGACCTCTTCGTCAGTGAGTCTTCCTTCCTTCTCCCAATATTCACATCTGGCCACAAAAGCCGCCAAGCTATCATGTTTCATTTCATACATCAAATGCTTGTAGTCTCGTTTGTCAGCCATCTCTAGCATGAGCATTTTTATGATCACCTTCCAGCTGCAGGTACCAGAGCGTTGAGCCGTGATCAAATCCTCATCCTTCATCGAAATCTCTTCAATATCTCCTCCTAGCGCTGGAAGAATCCGTTCGTAAATATCTTTTGCGCTATGCTGATACAGATTATCATTTTTATCTTGTGAAAATTCCAACTCAAGAAGAGCTTTGTAGAAATCTGATGACGTGATGCGGTCCTCTGGGATATTGGTTATCCGAATCATCGGACTGTACTTCCGTTTTCCGCCAATCAACTTACTTTTATGAAACCTAATTCCTCCTCCTGTATTCATGACGGTAAACTCGTACTGACCCTTATTTTTCGAGACTAAATAAATCATGGCATGCCCTGAAGGAGTTCCGGACCAACCTCCATTGAGCATCAACTTTCCCCCCTCTTCTAAATTCTCAACCCTTTCAGCGATATCTTTAGCATGAACAGTAACTTCACGTCTTGCGTGAGAATCATACCTCCAAAGTTTAGGGGCACTGTGATCAAACCTTAAATATTCCTCTAACAAAGCAAACAATTCGTCATGTTTTCCGGAAAGCTTCTTTTCAAGATAAGGCAAAAGGAATTTGATGTTGGAAGCCAGTTGACCACCTTCCAGCCCACTTGATTCAAGATATTTATCTCCATGAATGAACCCAAAAAGTTTATTGTTGATCTTGGTGAATTCCGGAACTGAATCTTCAAAAATGTGAGACTTTTCTTTTGTTCGAAGCTTCTTGATACGTGTCATGATCGCATAATATGTATCAATATCGACATGGTTTTCATACACTTCAAGTGTATTTTTAAAGCGCTCCAATCCCGGTGTCCACACCTTTAAATATTCGTCATGTTGCAGGACAAAATTGGCAATATCCTGAATTCCTTCCTTAAAGTCCTCACGTGTGGCATGAGAGGTCACCTTAAGAGCGGCTTTATCCCCTAACCCCTTGACTCTTAGGAATTCGCTGTGAGTTGGATCCCAATTTGGAAATAAACTCATTTTAATACCTTTATTTAATTAAACAAGACTACATTATTATTATAATATAAATTACATTTTAAATATTAATAATTTTTTATATTAAAAAATTAATAATAATCTAATATTTTTGAAATAAAAGTAT
>JAAKFL010000059.1 GCA_011065065.1 Chlamydiota bacterium
TATAGTGAGGTCATAGTCATAATGGATAAGTCATGATCACCAACGTCAACGAACATCTTTCGGATGAAAAGCTCAAAACCCTCGTAAGGAGAGAAAGTGAGAACTTTCGCGAGTGTTATCGATGGCTTGAGCACTCGATGCCGCCCACTTTTTTGAATGAGATTGGCTTAGAAAATAGCATGTTGATCACACACAGTCTTATGGGGTTCCATACTCAAGACTACTTCTGTATGATCAACCTGAAAAATGCCGCCATTGTCCTTTGTCTAGACAGTGCTGATGCTGATTTAAAAATCTTGAAAAACTATGCGCTCTACGGGATTCAACATTACCGTACCTATGTCTCCCTATGTCCTCCCAGTTTTGCCAACACCACATCCAAGTTACGAGTTGCCGTCCTGCATTTTACCGGTTCTGCGGATGATGACCAGGGGATTGTTCCGAAGGTGATAGTAGATGAGGTGAGACCACTTATCAAGAGGAGAAATCCTCAAGTGACCGATGAGGAGTTGGACAGAATTATTCCCGCACTTGGAAATCGATTTATTAAAAGCATGCCGCCTGAAAGGCTAATTTTAACGCTCGACATGTTTTTCCGCACACAGTTCCGGGATCACTGTCAGTACGAAGTGCTTTACCATGACGACATCACGACGGCGAAAAATGCCTCTATGCACATTGTTCTGGCCTGGAAAAATACGCCGAAGCACCATTTTCTCTATCTCTTAGCCAGGACCGTACATCGCCATGGTTTGGTGATGAAAGGGGTCAATGCCGCTTACATCCAACAGAACAATCATCAAGGGAATTGTCTTGTGATGTCTATAGGCCTGCATGGGATTGATGGGCGAGATGCTTGGGAAGCTGCGGACATTCCCGATTTTATTCGCGAATTTATTACGGTAAAATATTTCTCGCGATTTGATTTGATTGAAGAAAAGCTGGTTCGTCTTGGTTTTGTCTCAGGGAGCAAGGGCAATCTTCTTCGCGCTATGGTAAATTTCATACACCAAGCGCTAGTTAATATTGATCCGAATGTTTATACCATTGAGCATATTGAGTGGGACTTATGCAGGCTTCCGGACCTCACAAAAAAAATCTGTCATGCTTTTGCCCTAAAGTTCAAACCCAATTTTTCAGACATCAAAAAATTCAATAAACTTCGCAAGGAAATCATCCACGATATCGAAAGACTGGATACTGGAAATGAGGAAAATGATTTACGGCGAAAAAATGTCCTGCTACAAGCTCTCAATTTCATCAACTACACATTAAAAACGAATTTCTATCGCTACAACTATAGCGCCTTGAGTTTTAGGTTAGACCCTGCCTACTTGGATGACATCCCTTTCGACCGAAAAAAATTCTTTCCCGATCTCCCCTACGGAATTTTCTACTTAAAGGGAATGAACTATTTTGGATTTCACATTCGATTTGAAGATTTAGCTCGCGGAGGTCTCCGTACAGTCTTTCCTGAGTATTCAGAAAAAATGCAATACGAATGCGACCATGTCTTTTCCGAATGTTATCAATTAGCCCATACCCAACATAAAAAGAATAAAGAAATTCCTGAGGGTGGCTCCAAAGGAATTCTTTTTCTTGAACCACATGAGAGAATTGAAAGAGAACTCGAGATATTAAAAAAAGAACTGGAAAGTTCTGATATCGAAGAACAAGAATTAAAGCTTCGACTCAAGAAATTCCAAAAAGGACAAAAAACCGAGTTTATGTATCAAGCTCAGCGCTCTTTCATCATCAACCTTCTTACCATCGTGAACTACGACCAAAATCACGACCTTGTCGCCAACCATATTGTTGATTACTGGAAAAGAGCCGAAAACATCTACCTTGGCCCAGATGAAAATATGCATGCATCGACACTGGATTGGATCGCCAAGTTCTCAAAAAGAAAAAAATACCGTCCCGGAAGCAGCTTTATCACAAGCAAACCTGTAATCGGGATTAACCATAAAGAGTATGGGGTGACCTCTTCAGGAGTCAACGTCTACATGACTGAAGTCCTAAAATATCTTGGGATCAATCCTGAAAAAGACAACTTTACGATCAAAATGACGGGTGGTCCTGATGGAGATGTTGCAGGAAACCAGATCTTAAATCTCCATAAGTTCTATCCGAAAACCGCAAAACTCATGGCTTTAACGGATGGAACAGGAACCATTTTTGATCCCGAGGGACTCGATCTCGACATTCTTGTCCAACTGTTTCATGAAACCAAAGGAATCCATAAATACCCCCCTTCTCTTTTACACGAAGGAGGTTTCTTGGTAGACAAGTTTACAAAGAGAAAGCAGACCACAGTCACGCAACAGACTCTTTGTTGGAGAAAAAATTCTGGAGAAGTTGTCGAAGATTGGCTCCCAAGCAGCGAAATGAATCATCTTTTGCGCAACAATGTCCATCACATCATCACCGATATCTTTATTCCCGCAGGTGGACGCCCTCGTACACTTAATGAAACCAACTTTACCGATTATCTGGATTCCAATGGACAGCCCACTTCCAAAGCTATTGTGGAAGGAGCCAACCTTTACCTTTCTCAGAAAGCCCGAAGTCAACTTGAAGAACGGGGCGTCCTCATTGTGCGCGACAGCTCTGCCAATAAAGCTGGGGTCATTTGCTCGTCGTATGAAGTCTTATGTGGATTAGCGATTCCTGATGAAGAGTTCATTCAACACAAAGAGCAACTTGTAAAAGAAATTATGTTCCGAGTGCAGAAACTTGCACTCGATGAAGCGACACTTCTGTTAAAAACGCACAAAGAAACTGGCCAGCCCTTGACGGAAATCTCGGAGCAAATTTCGGATCGAATCAATGAATACAAGTACGAAATCTTAAAATGCATCGAGCATCATCCGTTAATGGAAGATCCTGACCACCCCTTCATCACCACTTACCTCAATTATTGTCCTCCAACACTCAAAAATTGCTACCTCAAAAATCTTTTAGAGCGCGTGCCTGATTATCACAAAAAGGCCATCATTGCCTGCCACATGGCAACAGAGTTGGTCTATGAAAGAGGGCTTGACTGGTCGCCGACCATCGTGGATGTCCTGCCCATCCTCCAATCCTAGAAGAAATTTTAACGCAAAGAAGCAAAGACACAAAGGCGCAAAGAAATTCATGCATGACTTGGACCAGAGGTCCATATCTTTGCGCCTTTGTGTCTTTGCTTCTTTGCGTTAAAAAATCTTCTAAAACACCAAAAAACACCCAATTTAAGCCCCTTTTTGGAAATTTCGCAGAGTGGGGGTTAGAGTGCTAAATTTTCTTGACGATTACTTTTATCCGCTTTATAATGAAGGTGTAGAGAAAGGATATTCGAGATTTAAGTATGAAATCATCAAAGCCTGTCACAATTAAAAGAACGGCCAAACAGGAGCGGGAGCGGCAAGTTTTGCTAGGGCTGATCGACTATTATTTAGCCTCTGGCCAGCCAGTTGGGTCTGAAACACTGAAAGATGTTGTATTTAAAGACCTTAGTTCGGCGACGATCCGCAATTATTTTGCTAATTTGGAGCAAGAGGGGTATTTATCCCAGCTCCATGCTTCAGGGGGGCGAGTTCCCACGGCTAAGGCGTATCGGCTGTATGCGGAAACACATATAGAAGACCCGATTTTGGACAATTCTATTTGTGAAAAGCTCGACAAATTAAAGATGGATGATGGGCCGGAGATTGCGACATTTTTGCAAAAGAGTTCGGAAATACTCAGTGATCTCACCGAATGTGCCGTGTTTATATCGGCACCGCGCTTTGACAATGATTTTGTGTTAGATATGAAATTGGTGATGTTGGATCCCCATCGCTGTTTATGTGTTGTGATCACCAATTTTGGTGTCATCCGCACTGATATTCTCCAGACAGAAGTGAAATTAAACGCGTTTCGGGTTAAGCGAATTGAAAGTTATTTTCATTGGAGATTAACTGAACTTGACGAACCCAAGAATTTGGATACTGAAGAGCAACAGCTAGCACATCAATGGTACAACGAAGTGATTATTCGATTTGTTGTCGGCCATACCTACTTTGTCGATCAGGACATGTATCGCACCGGCTTTTCGAAATTGTTACACTATTCCGAATTTGATAATGCCCAAGCGTTAGCTAAAGCGCTATCTCTTTTTGAAAACAGGCACGGTATGAACCTCATTTTAAAGGAGTGCTTTAAGGTCGACAGTTTAAAAGTTTGGATCCAAGATGATTTAACTCCGTTTGCAAAGGGTTCACCCGAATGCACCGTGATGACAATCCCCTATTACATCAACCAAAAACCGGTTGGGGCTGTGGGGATATTGGGACCAATGCGTGTTCCTTATCGCGAATTGTACGGAACAATGAAACATTTTTCGTGGGTGGTCAGTGAAGTGCTCACTCGAAATATTTACAAGTATCAGATCAGTTATCAAAGTCCATTGGAATCACCCATTGAGTTACCGGAAAAAGAACGCCTTCTACTTGAACAGACTCAATCCATGCTACTCGAAGACAAGACACTAGAAGCAAAAGGAGCCATAACAGATGACGAAAACTAACGAGGAAGAACTGGAAGATGACAAGGAGCTTGAAAGAGAACCAGTGACCGTCAACATCACCGATATCGAGTTAGAATCGATCAGACGCGAAGCGGCCGATTACAAAAACAAGTATCTCCGCCAGCTGGCTGAGCTTGAGAATACGCGAAAGCGGTTAATGAAAGAGCGGGATGATCTGAGCCAACATGCCTCACGGAATGTGATAGCCGAGTTTTTGACTCCGATCGACCAAATGGAAAATGCCTTAAAATTTGCGAAAGACATGTCCGACGAAGTCAAACATTGGGCATTAGGGTTCGAGATGATTTTGAGCCATTTTAAAGATGTTTTGACAAATTACGGTATCACACCCATGAAAACGGAAGGACAGTTATTCGACCCCCACCACCATCACGTCACGGAAACTGTGGAAACCGACGAATATCCTCCTGGTACCATTATCAAAGAGATATTAAGAGGTTATGTGCGTGGAGACCAAGTTGTCAGACCTGCGCATGTAACGATAGCAAAAACTAAAAATTTTGAAGAATCTCGTCCAGAAAATCAGGACGAAGAAAATATCGAGGAGTAATCATATGAGTGAAACCAAGAAAAAATCAAATAAAATCATTGGGATTGACCTCGGGACCACAAACTCTTGTGTCGCCGTTATGGAAGGCGGCCAAGCTAAGGTGATCGTCAACGCCGAAGGAACCCGAACAACCCCATCTGTGGTGGCTTTAAAGGGAAATGAACGTTTAATAGGAATCCCTGCAAAGCGCCAAGCGGTTGCAAACCCTGAAAACACCATTTCATCACCGAAGCGATTTATTGGTCGTAAGCGGGATGAGGTCGATTCTGAAGTCAAAACCGTCCCCTATAAAGTTGTCGCTAATTCGAACGGCGATGCTGTATTTGAAATCCTGGATGGCAAGATCATGACACCGGAAGAGGCGAGTGCCCATGTCTTAATGAAGATGAAAGAGACGGCCGAAGCTTATTTGGGAGAAGAAATCACACAGGCCGTGATCACTGTCCCTGCATACTTCAACGACTCCCAGAGGCAATCGACGAAAGATGCTGGAAAAATTGCAGGGTTAGATGTGAAGAGAATCATTCCTGAACCAACAGCAGCGGCTCTTGCCTATGGGCTTGACAAAGAACATGTAGACAAGAAAATCGCTGTCTTCGATCTGGGAGGAGGTACATTCGATATTTCCCTCCTTGAAATTGGTGACGGTGTCTTCGAGGTATTATCGACAAATGGGGATACCCATTTGGGTGGAGATGACTTTGACAATGCCGTCTTGAAGTGGCTTTTAGAAGAGTTTAAAAAAGAGCAAGGCATTGATCTGGGTACAGACAAGATGGCGCTTCAACGTCTTCGCGACGCTGCTGAAAAAGCGAAGATTGAGCTGTCTGGAGTCGATTCTAGCGAGATCAATCTTCCGTTTATCACAATGGATGCTTCAGGACCAAAGCACTTGACCTTGACTTTAACCCGAAGCAAGCTCGAGCAGTTGACTCACGATCTACTTGAAAGAACTGTTCAACCTTGTTTAAATGCCTTGAAAGATGCTGGGATCTCGAAAGATGACATCGGCGATGTGATACTTGTCGGAGGAATGACAAGAATGCCAGCAGTCCAAAGCCAGGTGAAAGAGATCTTTGGAAAAGAAGGTCACAAAGGGGTCAACCCTGATGAGGTTGTGGCTGTTGGAGCCGCGATCCAAGCAGGTGTCTTGTCTGGAGATGTGAAAGACGTTCTTCTACTTGACGTCATACCTTTGACTTTAGGGATTGAGACACTGGGTGGCATTATGACGCCGTTAATCGAACGTAATACCACGATTCCAGCTCAGAAAAAGCAGGTCTTTTCCACGGCTGCTGACAACCAAACAGCGGTCACCATCGTTGTCTTACAAGGAGAACGAAAAATGGCCTCTGTTTGTAAAGAAATCGGCCGATTCGATCTTACGGAGATCCCACCTTCCCCACGCGGGATGCCACAAATTGAAGTGGCGTTTGACATTGACGCAGATGGAATCTTGCATGTTACAGCAAAAGATAAAAGTTCTGGGAAAGAACAATCCATCCGCATTCAAGCCAAGTCGGGATTGGATGAAAATGAGATTGAGAACATCATCAAGGATGCTGAACTTCACAAAGAGGAAGACAAAAAGCGTCAAGAAGAGGTCTCAACTAAAAATGAAGCTGACACTCTCGCTTTCCAAGCCCAAAAAGCATTGGATGAGCATAAGGATAAGCTTCCAAAAGAGGTTGTGGATGATGTCCAAGCTCACATCGATGCCACCAAGAAAGCTATTGAAGGTGGAAATCTCGATGAAATCAAAGCTGCCAAGCAAAACCTTGAGCAGCACATGCAGAAAATAGGTGAGGCGATGTCTCAAGCAGCAGGCGCTGCCGCGGGACCAGGCGGAGAACCTAACTCTCAGCCTCATGAACAAGCATCAGAAACGCAAACTTCCCCTTCTGACGATGAAACTATCGAAGAAGCAGAAGTTGAAATTCTTGATGATGATAATGACAAGTAAAATCTTTTCTTAACTATAGGGTCATGTATTAAGCATGACCCTTCTTTTTAAATAAAATAATTTTTATTATTCCTAATAATTTATTTTAGTGTTATTATTTATAAAATCACTTTTCTAGAGGAGTCAT
Source organism: Chlamydiota bacterium (assembly GCA_011065065.1). GTDB lineage: Bacteria > Chlamydiota > Chlamydiia > Chlamydiales > SLFE01 > JAAKFL01. Next base: position 7,214 of record JAAKFL010000059.1, read on the forward strand.
TTAAATGGAACCAATACCTTTTATTAATAAAGAACTCAGCGATCCTACTTTTCAATATTTGCAGAGATTGGACTCGCCAACTTTAAAATCCATGCATGAGTTCCTTCTGGAATCAATGCAAACTTTCACGCAGGTCTCGAGCTTTTGTCTTTCGATATTTCCTCATGAGAAAGTTGAGACTATGATTTTCAAAAGCGTTCTTCCGTTTCATGAACTCAAACCGGTACATCTCGAATATCCTCATGTCGATAAAGACTTAGCCAAACACTTAGCCAATGAATATTTTATAGGATGTAGTTTTACCTATTTCTGTAATAACGAATCTTATAACATTGTTGATCTCGCGATCAAATGTTATACAATTTTTCAAGTCCTGGTTCAGGGAATAGATTCTGAAGAAGTCTCATTTGTTCCTCAGAAATTAGTATTAAAAACACTCAATCTATTTGACGAATTCCAGAAGAAGTCACTTCAAAAGGAACTGAGAAAATTTGAAAAATATATTCTGCGCCCGATTTCCAATTCTCAAACATTGGATCAAGCGTGCAAAACTTTTGAAATTGTCTGGGAATGTTTTCATGAACAATCTGAGATGCTCCATGTTCATAAAATTTTAGAAAATAAATCTTCTAGTACAATCGTTTGGTTTATCCAATCTGTCCTTCAGCCAGCGCTCCACTCAGAATACCTCCTCAAACAGTGCATTCACCGTATTAGCGAGGATGCTGAGATCCCAATCCCCTTCTTTTTTCCTTCTACTCTTTCGGGATTAAAATCCATGTTAAACAACATAGCCCATGAAGCCAAAGATATATTACCCACCCCGGCCCTTTTAAACATGGCTGTGAGCTTGTATCGGAAAATCAAAAATCATCCTATAAATGATCAGAGAGAAGTTTCCGATGATTTGATTGAGTTAAAACAGTCTTATTCAGAAATTTTTCAAATCATACCTCCAGATCCTAAAAATCAGCGTTACCTTGAGGAGCATATCATCATTCCTCTATTCACTGAAAAATGGAGAATGCAGAAAGCATTGAAACAATTAATTCATTCGGTATCCATGAAGCGTACTCTTGCAAATAAAGAGATTGAGCTCTTTGCAACGTGTCATCATCTCAGCCTTTTTGACTGCAAGCAAGCCTATATTAACTTCAATAAAGATTGTTTATATACAGAAGACGCAAGCAATCATCTGAAAGAAATTTTGAAGATTTTAACTGGAGAGATTGTGATGAAAAGGCAATCACGCAAGCGTCCAAAGCAAGTTGATACATCACCAGTAAAGTTCAAGAGACAAACTACGAATAAAGTCCATCTTAAGAGAGAGGAAGTGGGAAGGACCTTAATCTATGAAGGTTGGATTTTCCATAAGAAAGAAGAAAGCATAAGAAAAGCCTTAGACATTTCAAGCCGTACATTCAATAAGTATTTTCCCTCAAAAGAATTTCCCTGGCCTAAAAGGAGTGTAGAAAAACGCCCGGATCAAATAAAAGAAATTCGGCGTTCAATGAAGTATTTCAATATTCAGGGAGAAAAAACTCCTGTTGCGGTTTATAATGATTTGATTCATAAAGGGAAACTATCCTCGCACTCCTGAGAAAACATGTTTTTTAAGTCATTATCGTGCCCATGTGCTTTCTTTATGTTATTAGCGGCGACATGACCCTTTTTTATTTCCAGTAATCTCTTCTGGTGTTACAATTCTGTCAAATAATTTCTATAGGAGTCATTGACATGGAATCAACGTCCTCATGGTTCAGTGAAATTACACATCCAACTTTTCAATATTTACAACGTTTGGATATGAAGACACTTACCAACATGCACCACTTCCTATTTGCCTCGCTTTTGACCACTAAGAATGTAAGAAATTTATGTCTTTCAATACTTCCCTATCAACACCATGATCTCTTTAATCCTGAAGGGGATCTCGATTTTATGAGTTTAGAACCAAGTGACGTGATTTATTCTGAATATCCCAATACCTTAAAGCTTTTTGAAGATGATCAAGAAACAATAAGTCCCGAAGAACGAGAAATAAAATCACTCAACTTGCTCGTGATTCAATATTGGAAAGGACGAAGAATCTCATTTCAACACAACAACGACTCTTATAATCTTGTCAGTCTCGCTTTCAGATGTTTCTCGATTTTTGAAGTCTTATTGAAGAAAATAGAACCAATAGACCGGTTGATTGATCCAAAGAATTTATTCATTAAAACTGAGGATCTTTTTATCGAATTCCAAAAGAAATTCTATCATCATGAACTGAGTCAATTCGAAAAGCATATTCTCTACCCGATCTCTCGATCCCATACATTGGAAAAAGTAGCCAAGGTCTATCAAATTGTCTGGCAACAGCTTCACACTGAATATAAAGTTGAACATATCTACAATATTTTAGGCTCTGAATCTTCTGAACAAAGCCACTGGTTCATTCAGAATTTCCTACTCCCATCAATCCATTCAGAACAGCTTCTTATAAAGTGCCTTGTTCAAATTAGAGATATGACAAATCTTCCAATGATAATAAATTATTCTGCTAAACTCAGCGAATTAAAAGCTTCTGTTAACAATTTTACTTATTACGCAAGAGAAGAACTAAGCCGATTAGGCTTTATGAACTTGGCTGTGAATTTATTTCATATAATCAAAAATTATTCTATTGAAAAAGAGGCCCCAAAGGGCTTGATAGAAATGAGTTTTTCCCATGGCG